>JAAYVT010000643.1 GCA_012517025.1 Phyllobacteriaceae bacterium
ACGTCGACTTTCACGATCGCAGAATTACCGATGGTCGACCGGGCCTGGTCTTTCGGCCGGGCCTGTCGTCGTGGCGGGACATCGGGGCAGGTGGCGACGCGGCGACCTCGGCGGCGAAGTGAAACGGTGTAACGCGGGCGAACGAAATCGTCGCACCGCAAGGCGGTCGAAGCGACGACGGAGGGTCGGCGCGACCGCCGGGGCTCTGTCCTCGTCTTCGCCGCAATGCGATGATTCTCTCGCGATTCGCAGCAGGCGCCGCCGGAGGGCGGCGGGTCGCGGTGCGCCCGTCGGTGGGCGTTCTCGGGAGGATTCATGTCGTTCAGCCGTCGTCTTCGATCCGCCCTCGTCGGGCTCGCGCTGGTCGCCGGGTCGACGCTTCCCGCGTTCGCCCACCCGCACGTCTTCGTCGACGCGCGCGCCCAGGTCGTCTTCGACGCCTCCGGTCAGATCGTGTCGATCCGCCACGTCTGGCGCTTCGACGACGCCTTCTCCGCCTTCGCCTCGCAGGGCCTCGACAAGAACGGCGACGGCGTTCTGACGGTCGAGGAGCTGCAACCGCTGGCCAAGGTGAACATCGATTCTCTCAAGGACTACGATTACTTCACCTTCCTGCGCTCCGCCGGCAAGCGCGTCGGCTTCAAGATTCCGAAGGAATATTGGTTGCAGTCGGCGGACGGGTTCCTGACCCTGTTCTACACGCTCGACCTGATGCAGCCGGTGAAGCCGGACGCCAAGGGGATCACCGTGGACGTCTACGATCCCGGCTATTTCGTCGATTTTCAGATGGTGGAGAAGGATCCGATCGTGCTGGAGAACGCGCCGGCCGGCTGCAAGGCCGCGCTGCAGCGCAAGGGCGCGCCGGACGCCGCCACCGCCGCCATCCTCGGGCAGATCCCGGCGAGCGAGCGGCAGTTGCCGGCGAACCTGATGGCGGTGACTTCCGATCTCGCCAACCGCATGACGGTGACCTGCCCGTGACGCGCCGCGCCTCGTTCCTCTTCCTCGGGATCCTGGTGGTCGTCGGCCTCGGCGCGGCACTGGCGGCGAGCCCGGCCTTCGCCCAAGCCGGCCCGTTCGGCGTCGGCAATCCGGAACTCGGGGCCTCGGCGCCGCGCGGATCGATTTTCGCCTGGATCATCCATCAGCAGAGCATCTTCTATCTGGCGCTGAAGAGCGGCCTCCGGGCGATGAAGACCGATCCGAACGCCGGATGGTGGATGATCGGGCTCTCCTTCCTCTACGGCGTCTTCCACGCCGCCGGTCCCGGTCACGGCAAGGCGGTGATCACCTCCTACGTGCTGGCCAACGACGAGACGCTGAAGCGCGGCATCATGCTCGCCCTGATTTCGGCCTTCGTGCAGGGGGTGATGGCGATCCTGCTGGTCGGTTCGGCGATCCTGATCTTCAATCTGACGGCGTTGCAGATGACCGACGCCACCACGGCGCTGGAGCGCACCAGCGCGGCGGCGATCCTGGGGCTCGGGCTGTGGCTGGTGTGGACCAAGATCGTCGAGCCGTTCGTCCGCGCCCGCCGCGCCGCACGGGCGGCGCCGGTGACGGCGAGCGAGGCGGACGTGGTCGACTGCGCCATCGGCGGCGATCCGGCGGCCTTCGCCGCCGCCTGCCCCTGCGGCGTCCAGCACATGCCGGATCCGTCGCTGATCAAGGGGCCGTTCGACTGGAAGAAGGCGCTCGGCGCGATCGCCGCGGTGGGGGTGAGACCCTGCACCGGCGCCTTGATCGTGTTGGTCTTCGCTTTCGCGCAGGGCATGCGGCTCGCCGGGATCGGCTCGGTGATGGCGATGGCGCTCGGCACCGGCTTCACCGTGTCGGTGTTGGCGAGCCTCGCCGTCTCGGCGCGCAACCTGGCGCTCAAGATCGCCGGCGACGAGGGGCCTTGGCCGCGTCGGATCCTGCGCACGGCCGAAGTGACGGGCGCGTTGTTGGTGCTCACCGCCGGGTCGCTGCTCGCCGGGGCGGCGATCTGGGGCGGCCCGATCGGCGGCTGAGGACGGCCTCAGCCGACCGGCCGTTCGTCGGCGATCACCTTGCCGTCGCGCGGCAGACTGCCGGGGGCGACGCGGACGACCGCACCCCTGAGCTTGGTCACCGCCTGCAGCGTCGCCGCGACCCGCCCGGCCAGGGCGGCGTCCTCCGCCTCGGTCTCGACGCGCAGTTCCATCGCGTCCTGCTCGTCGGCGCGGGTGACGATCAGTCTGGCGAAGACGATCTCGGGATGACGCTTGACCACCCGGTCGACGTCGGAGGGATCGACGAACATGCCCTTGACCTTGGCCTTCTGGTCGGCGCGTCCCATCCAGCCCTTGATGCGGGCTCCGGTGCGACCGCAGGGGGAGGGCTCGGCGAGCAGGGCGGAGAGGTCGCCGGTGCCGAGGCGGATCACCGGATGGACGGCGTCGGCGCGCGACACCACCACTTCGCCGACCTCGCCGGGAGCGACCGGATCGCTCGTTCCCGGCCGCACGATCTCCAACACGATGCGTTCGTCCACCACCATGCCGGGATTGACGCCGCCGTCGGGGGCGTCGGTCTCGTAGGCGACGAGCCCGACGTCGGCGATGGCGTAGCACTGGCGAACCTTGACGCCACGTCCCTCGAGCTCGGCGCGCAACGTGGCGGGGAGAGCCGCGCCGGTCACCATCGCCACCTGGAGGGAAGAGGTGTCGCGGCCGAGCTCGCGGCCGGCGTCGAGCAGGATCTTGAGGAAGTCCGGCGTGCCGACGTAGGCACGGGGGCGGTAGTGCTCGATCAGCTCGAGCTGCGCCTCCTTGTTGCCGGGACCGGCCGGGATCACCGGGCAGCCGAGCGCCCGGGCGCCGGCGTCGAGAATGAAGCCGCCGGGGGTCAAGTGATAGGCGAAGGTGTTCAGCACCACGTCGCCCTTGCGGATGCCGGCGGCGTGCATCGCCCGCGCCGTGCCCCACCAGTCGAGGCTCGCGCCCTCCGGCTCGTAGACCGGGCCGGGGGAGGTGAAGAGGTGGGCGACGCCGGTGAGATCGGCCGGCACCAGCTCGGCGAAGGGGCGGTTCTCGGCCTGCAGTTGCTTCAGCGCGTCCTTGCGCAGCACCGGGATCGCGGCGAGATCGCGGAAGTGCTTCAGCGCGGCCGGGTCGATGCCGGAAAAGCGCTTGCGCCACAGCCGTTTGCGGGCGAGGACGGCGATCGCGTCGGCGAGCGCCGCCATCTGCTCGCGCTCGCGCACCCGGGGGCCTCTGGTCTCCAGCCGATCGTACCCTCGCGCCATCGCGGCACTCCCTTCAAGCCAACCAGCGCTTGCGGCGCTTGTAGTGTTTGACGTCCTTGAAGCTCTTGCGGCCGGCGGCCGCCACGCCGAGGTAGAACTCCTTGACGTCCTCGTTGGCGGCGAGCGCCTTGGCCTCGCCGTCGAGCACGATTCGGCCGCTCTCGAGGATGTAGCCGTGGGTCGCCCAACGCAACGCGACGGCGGTGTTCTGCTCGGCGAGGAGGAAGGAGACGCCCTCTTCCTCGTTCAACCGATGCACGATCTCGAAGATCTCGTCGACGATCTGCGGGGCGAGACCCATCGACGGCTCGTCGAGCAGGATCATCGAGGGCCGCGCCATCATCGCCCGGCCGATCGCCACCATCTGTTGCTCGCCGCCGGAGGTGTAGCCGGCCTGGCTCTTCCGCCGCTGTTTGAGGCGCGGGAAGAAGGCGTAGACGCGCTCGAGATCGTCGGCGAGGGCGCGGCGGCCGTCGCGGCGGGTGAAGGCGCCGGTGAGGAGATTCTCCTCGACGCTCAGATGGCCGAAGCAATGGCGGCCCTCCATCACCTGGATGCAGCCGCGCCGGACCAGTTCGGCCGGCGACAGGTCCTGCACCTCCTCGCCGGAAAAGACGATCCGTCCCTTGGTGACCTCGCCGCGCTCGGCGTGGAGCAGGTTGGAGATCGCCTTGAGCGTGGTGGTCTTGCCGGCGCCGTTGGCGCCGAGCAGGGCGACGACACCGCCCTTCGGCACGGCGAGCGACACGCCCTTCAGGACCAGGGCGACGTGGTCGTAGACCACCTCGATGTTGTCGACCGAAAGCAGCGGCCGGTCGGCGGGAAGGGACGCGTCGGACATCCGGGGCCTCGCGGAGGGAGGGGGTGGAGATCGCCGTGGACGGAGCGGGTCAGACGTCCGCCCACGGCGACGTCGCAACCGGATCGTGGGCCCGACCGGTCGCGAACTTCGGGGCTCAGCGCCCGCCGCAGGCCTCGGTGCGGGCCGGCCAGGGGGCGTTCTTGTCGGCGTAGGCCTTGGCGTCGGCGAGCAGAATCGGACGGATCTTGTCCTTCATCGGCTCGATCCAGTCGGAGACCTTCACCCACTTCGCCCCGTCCCACTGCTGGACGTAGACCGAGTTTTCACCGGAGTGGTCGTTGCAGGAGACCTTCATCGGCGCCATGAAGTCCTTCAGCCCCATCGCCTCGATGCGGGCGGCGTCGATGTTCAGGCTCTCCAGGCCGGCGCGGACGTCGGCCGCGTCGACGATCTTCTTGCCGGCGATCTTCTGCGCGTTGCGGATCGCCTCGGCGATCAGCATCGAGTTGTAGACGCCGTGGTTGTAGTTGTTCTCGCCGATGCGGTCCTCGCCCTTCACCTGCGACAGGCCTTTGGCGAAGACGTACTTCTTGATGTCGGCGAGGGCCGGATAATTGGCGCCGGTGCAGTTGAAGTTCAGGGTCAGGAAGCCCTTGGCGCCGGCCCCACCGGCCTTGGCGTCGTCGTCGCCGCCGGAGAACCACACGCCGAGGAAGTGATCCATCGGATAGCCGATCTTGGCGGCTTCCTTGACGGCGGTCGGGTTCATCGCGCCCCAGCCCCACATGATCATCCAGTCGGGCGCGTCCGATTGGACGTTCAGCCATTGCGACGACTGATCCTGCATCTTGTCGCCGGGGACGGGGTACTTGGCGAGCTTGAAGCCGTTCTCCTTGGCGAGGTCCTCGAGCAGCGGGATCGGCTCCTTGCCGTAGGGCGCGTCGAGATAGATGTAGCCGATGGTCTTGCCCTTGAGCTTGGCCATCCCGCCTTCCTTCGCGGCGATGTATTTCACCGCCACCGAGGCGCCGTCCCAATAGGTGGTCGGCGGATTGAACACCCAGGGGAAGGTCTTGCCGTCGGCGGCGGCCGACAGACCGTAGGCCATCGACAGCACCGGGATCTTGTCGACGCCGGCCTTGGGGATCAACTGCAGGGTGATTCCTGTCGACCACGGGTTGTAGAGCAGCGCGCCCTTGCCCTTGGTGGCCTCGTAGCACTCGACGCCCTTCTGGGAGTTGTAGCCGGTCTCGCACTCCTCGATGGCGATCTTCACCCCGCCGATGCCGCCGTCGCGCTGGTTGAGCATCTCGAGATAGTCGTGCATGCCGTCGGCGATGCCGATGCCGGAGCCGGCGTAGGGGCCGGTGCGGTAGGTGAGCAGCGGCACGTAGAGGCTCTCTTCCGCGTGGGCGGGGAGCGGCGGCAGGGCGAGGGCGGTGGCGCAGGCCACCGAGAAGGCGAATGCCAGACGTCCGAACATGCGTGTTTCCTCCGCTAGGGGGCTCCCGATCTTTTCGCCGGGATGGACCCGCGAGCCTTCGTGGGGGTACCTCCGCCGGACGGCTCGCGAGCCGGCGGAGCCCGGCCCTCTCACCAGGGGAAGGGCCAGACGCGGAGCTTCTGCTTGGTCACCGCCCACAGCCGGGCGAGACCGTGCGGTTCGACGATCAGGAAGAAGACGATCAGAGCGCCGACGATCATCGAGTTGAGATGCTCGACGGTGGCCGAGGCGACCTCGACGCCGAAGAGGCCGGGGGTGAACTTGATCACGACCGGCAGCGCCCAGATGAAGGCGGCGCCGAGCCAGGAGCCGAGCAGGCTGCCGAGGCCGCCGATGATCACCATGAACAGCACTTGGAAGGACAGCGAGATGCCGAAGGCCGAGGGCTCCGCCGCGCCGAGCCAGAAGAACACCATCATCGCTCCGGCGACGCCGGCGAGATAGGACGACACCGCGAAGGCGAGGAGCTTGGCCGGCAGTAGCCGCACGCCCATCAGCTCGGCGGCGATGTCCATGTCGCGCACCATCATCCAGGTGCGGCCGATGCGGCCGTGGACGAGGTTCGAGGCGACGAATGTGAAGCCGACGACGAGGGCGAGGACGACGTAGTAGCGGGTCAGCGGCTCCGCCTCGGGGCCGGAGATCGGCAGGCCGAACAGGGTGCGGCGCACCGCCTCGATCGCGCCGGAAGAGGAGTAGTCGGTGAGCCAGCCCCAGCGGACGAAGCACCATTCCAGGAAGAACTGGGCGGCGAGCGTGGTCACCGCCAGATAGAGGCCTTTGATGCGGAGCGAAGGCAGGCCGAAGACGACGCCGACGCCGGCGGAGAAGACGCCGGAGGCGAGGATCCAGACCAGGATGTTCACGCCCGGAAAGGCGCTCGCCAGTTTGTAGGCGGCATAGGCGCCGACGCCCATGAAGGCGCCGGTGCCGAGCGAGATCTGCCCGGCGTAACAGGTCAGCACGTTGAGGCCGATGGTGGCGAGCGTGAAGATCAGGCCGGGGATCAGGATCGAGGTGAGGACGAAGTCGTCGGCGACGAGGGGCAGCCCCACCACCGCGATCGCCAGCAGGACGAGGATGCCGATGCGGTCCTGGCGGATCGGGAAGATCGCCATGTCGGCCGCGTAGGACGTCTTGAACTGTCCGACTTCACGATAAAGCATGCCGTTTCCCCGTCAGACGCGTTCGATGATCTTTTCGCCGAACAGGCCCTGCGGCCGGTAGAGCAGGAAGGCGAGGGCGATCAGATAGGCGAGCCAGCTCTCGATGCCGCCGCCGACGAGGCGCCCCCAGTAGATCTCGCCGAGCTTTTCGCCGATGCCGATGATCAGGCCGCCGACGATCGCGCCGGGCACCGAGGTGAAGCCGCCGAGGATCAGCACCGGCAGCGCCTTCAGCGCGATCACCTCGAGGTCGAAGGAGACCTGGGAGCGCGCGCCCCACATGATGCCGGTGACCAGCGCCACGATGCCGGCGGCGAACCACACGATCACCCAGATCCGCTCGAGCGAGATGCCGACCGACAGCGCCGCCTGATGGTCGTCAGCGACCGCCCGCAGGGCCCGGCCGATCTTGGTCCTGGCGAAGAAGATCGCGAGGAAGCTCACCATCACCACCGCCACCACCGCGGCGGTGACGTCGATCTCCTTCAAGATCAGGTTCTTGCCGAAGAGCGGCAGGCGCAGCACGCCGGTCGGGATGCCGAGACCCTCGGTGATCATCACCTTGGGCTCGCCGCCGAACACCATTTCGCCGAGGCCGACCAGGAAGCGGGTGAGGCCGATCGTCGCCATCAAGAGGATGATGTCGGGTTGGTTGACCAGCGGGCGCAGCACCAGCCGCTCGATGCCGACCGCCAGCAGGAACATCACGCCGACGGCGGCGGCGAGCGCCACCCAGGCCGGCATGCCCATCTCGGCGAGGCCGACCAGCGCCAACGCCGCGAACACCATCATGATGCCCTGCGCGAAGTTGAAGACGCCGGAGGCCTTGTAGATCAGCACGAAGCCGAGGGCGACCAGCGCATAGAGGATGCCGGAGACGAAGCCCTCCCAGATCACCTGGGTGAGGAAGGTCGGGTTGGTCGCCATCCGGACGAAGGGATCGACGAAGAGCGAGGCGAGGAGGTCCATGGGGCAAATCTCCTCAGTGCGACCGGCCGAGATAGGCGTCGATGACGGTCGGGTCGTTCTGAACCTCGTCGGGGGTGCCGTCGGCGATTTTGCGGCCGTATTCGAGCACCACGACGCGGTCGGAGAGATCCATCACCACCCCCATGTCGTGCTCGATCAGTGCGATCGTGGTGCCGAAGGTCTCGCGGATGTCGAGGATGAAGCGGCTCATGTCCTCCTTCTCCTCGAGGTTCATGCCGGCCATCGGCTCGTCCAGCAGAAGAAGCTCGGGCTCCTGCGCCAGCGCTCGGCCGAGCTCGACCCGCTTCTTCAGGCCGTAGGGCAGCTTGCCGACCGGCACCTTGCGGATGTGCTCGATCTCCAGGAAGTCGATGATCTCCTCGACCTTCTTGCGGTGATCGATCTCTTCGTTCAGGGCCGGGCCGAAGCGCAGGCACTGCCAGAAGAAGCCGCGGTGCATCTTCAGCGTCCGCCCGGCCATGATGTTGTCGAGGGTGGAGAGACCCTTGAACAGGGCGACGTTCTGAAAGGTGCGGCCGATGCCGCGGCGCGCCGCTTCGTGCGGGCGGCGGCCGGTGCGGGCCTCGCCGCGATGGACCACGCGGCCGATCTGCGGGTGATAGAAGCCGTTGATGACGTTGAGCATCGAAGTCTTGCCGGCGCCGTTGTGGCCGATGATGGCGCGGACCTCGCCGGCCTTGATGTCGAAGGAGACGTCGGTCAGCGCCTTCACGCCGCCGAAGGCGAGCGAGATGTTCTCGACCGCGAGCAGGGTCTGGCCGTGTTCGATGGGGGTGAGCTCGGTCACTCGGCGGCCTCCCGGGCGGGGGTCGGATGCGGCGTCATCGTCACGATCTTCACGTCACCGGTGATGGTGCCCTTGCGGCCGTCCTCGAAGGCGATTTCGGTGACGACGTGCTTTTCGGTCGAGCCGTCCCACAGCGCCTCGATCAGCGGGGCGTAGCGCTCGGCGATGAAGGAGCGGCGGACCTTCTGGGTGCGGGTCAGCTCGCCGTCGTCGGCGTCGAGCTCCTTGTGCAGGATCAGGAAACGGCGGATCTGGGCGCCAGCCATCAACGGTTCGGCGGAAAGATCGCGGTTGACCTTGTCGACGCAGTCGCGAATGCGCTCGTAGACGCGCGGATGGCCGGCGAGCTCCTGGTAGCTGGCATAGGTGACGTCGTTCCTCTCCGCCCAGGCGCCGACCGAGGCGAGGTCGATGTTGACGAAGACGCCGACGCCGTCGCGACCCTGACCGAAGGCCACCGCTTCCTTCACGTCGGCGAAGAACTTCAGCTTGTTCTCGATGTATTTCGGCGCGAACAGGGTGCCGTCGGAGAGGCGGCCGACGTCCTTGGCGCGATCGATGATGCGCAAGTGTCCGGTGTCGTCGAGGAAACCGGCGTCGCCGGACCGAACCCAGCCGTCGGCGGTCTTGGTCTCGGCGGTCGCCGCGTCGTTCTTGTAGTAGCCGACGAAGACGCCGGGGCTCTTGTAGAGCACCTCGCCGGCCTCGGAGATCTTGATCTCGACCTCCGGGGCGGGGATGCCGACCGAATCGGTGCGGATCTTTGCGTCGGGCTGCAGCGTCACGTAGACGGCGGCTTCGGTCTGGCCGTAGAGCTGCTTCAGGTTGATGCCGAGCGAGCGGTAGTAGCGGAAGATCTCCGGCCCGATCGCCTCGCCGGCGGTGTAGGCGACGCGGGTGCGGGTGAAGCCGTAGCGGTTCTTCAAGGGGCCGTAGACCAGGACCTCGCCGAGGCCGTAGGCGAGACGATCGAGGAGGCTGACCTGCTTGCGATCGAGGATCGCCTCGCCGACCCGTTCGGCGAGCTTCAGGAAGCGATCGACCATCTTCCGCTTGAGCGCCGAGGCATCATGCATACGGACCTGGGTGCGGGTCAGCATGCTCTCGTAGACGCGGGGCGGGGCGAAGACGTAGGTCGGGCCGATCTCGCGGCGATCGTCGTCGACGGTCGCCTCGCTTTCCGGGCAGTTGACGCAGAAACCGGCGATCAGCGACTGGGCGTAGGAGAAGACGTGGTCGCCGACCCAGGCGATCGGCAGATAGGCGACGACCTCCTCGGCCTCGGTCAGCCGGTCGAAGGCGATGCCGTTCTTGGCCGAGATCAGGACGTTGTCGAAGGAGAGCATCACTCCCTTCGGCTTGCCGGTGGTGCCGGAGGTGTAGAGCATCACCGCGAGGTCGGTGCCGCGGCCGAGCTCGATGCGCTGACGCCACCCGGCGAGCAGCGCCGGCTCATGGTCGAGCGCCTCGCGGCCGAGCCGGACGACCTCGGCGAAGGCATGGAGATGTCCGTGCTCGTAGTCGCGGAAGCCGCGCTCGTCGTCGTAGACCATGTGGCGCAGCATCGGCAGGCGGTCGGCGACGGAGAGCACCTTGTCGGCCTGCTCCTGGTCCTCGACCACCGCGAACACCACCTCGGCGTGCTCCAGCACGAAGGCCATCTCGTCGGCGACGGAATCCTTGTAGACCGGCACCGGCACCGCACCGAGCGACTGCACGGCGGCGAAGGTCCAGTAGAGGCGGGGCCGGTTGGAGCCGATCACCGCCACCTTGTCGCCCGGCTCGAGCCCGAGGCGCTGCAGTCCGAGGGCGAAGTCGCGGACCTCGTCCGCCACCTCGCTCCACGTCCAAGTCTGCCAGATGCCGAAGTCCTTCTCGCGCATCGCGGGGCGATCGCGGCGGGCTTCGGCATTGTCGATCAGCAACTTGGGAAAAGTGTCCCGTTCGCCGGAACGGGTGGCTCCCGCCGTCGCCATGAGCGTCGTCTCCCCTCGGCGTCGAGCTCTTCTCACCGGATTTCCGGGGCGCTCGATCGTTCGATTAAATCGGATGAAAACCGAGTTTCGTCTCCGGCGCAAGTCTCTCGAAAGTCGGATCCGATGGTATTTCGCATCCGAAAGCACGTGTGCCGCATGCATGTCCCATGCTGCGGCACGGTAACACGAAGGCCCGGCGGGGTTCTCTCCCGCCGGGCCTCGCCGTCGATCGCGATGGTGATTTCGCCGGTCGCCGCCCTATTGCGAGCCGTAGAGCAGGCGCGGCAGCCAGGTGGCGAGGGCGGGCCATTCCCACAGCACCACCAGCATGACGATCTGGATGCCGACGAAGGGGATGGCGCCGAGGTAGATGTGCGAGGTCTTGACTTCCGGCGGGGCGACGCCGCGCAGGAAGAACAGCGCCGCGCCGAAGGGCGGGTGCATGAACGAGGTCTGCAGGTTGACGCTCATCAGCACGCCGAGCCACACCGGGCTCATCGGCGAGCCGTCGGGCATCGGCATCTTCAGGAGCACCGGCGCGGCGATCGGCACCACGATGTAGGCGATCTCCAGGTAGTCGACGAAGAAGCCGAGCAGGAACATCGCGACCATCACCACTATGATCGCCTGGGCCGAGCCGCCGGGCAGCGCCTCGAGGTGGCGGGCCACCATCGCCTCGCCGCCGAGGCCGCGGAACACCAGCGAGAAGAAGGTGGCGCCCATCACGATGGTGAAGACCATGGTGGTGATCTCGGTGGTGGTGCGCACCACCGGGGTCAGCACGCCCTCGCGGAAGTTGACGCGGATCGCCGTCACCAGACCGGCGGCCAGCACGATCGACAAGAGCGTGGCGACGACGATGGAGATCGACTGCACGGTGGTGGTGTCGGAGCGGCCGAGGCGCATGTCGATGGTGGAGGCCATGGCGAGCAACAGGCCGAGCGCTCCCCAGGTCGCCAGGAACACCGGCGCGAGGCGGGGGGCACGGCGCTGGGCACCGAGCAGCAGGGTGCCGGCGGCGCCGACCGAGGCGGCCTCGGTCGGGGTGGCGATGCCGAACAGGATCGAGCCGAGCACGCACAACACCAGCGCCACCGGCGGAATCAGGGCGCCGGCGACCTCGCGGAAGGTCACCTTGCCGAAGCCCTCGGGGGCCGGCGGCGAGCTCTTCGGGTTCACGATCGCCACCACGATCTGGTAGACGATGTAGAGGCCGGAAAGGGTGAGGCCGGGGATCAGGGCGCCGGCGAAGAGGTCGGAGACCGAGACCGATTCGGGGGCGAAGTTGCCCATCGAGGTCTGGGCGATCTGATAGGCGTTGGCGAGCACGTCGCCGAGCACCACCAGCACCAGCGACGGCGGGATGATCTGGCCGAGGGTGCCGGCGGCGGCGATCGAGCCGGCGGCGAGCTTGGGGTCGTAGCCCCAGCGCAGCATGGTCGGCAGCGACAACAGACCCATGGTCACCACGGTCGCGCCGACGATGCCGGTGGAGGCGGCGAGCAGCGCGCCGACCAGCGTCACCGAGATGCCGAGACCGCCGGGGACGCGGCCGAACAGGCGGCCCATGGTCTCGAGCAACAGCTCGGCGACCTTGGAGCGCTCCAACATCACGCCCATGAACACGAACAACGGCACCGAGATCAGCACCGGGTTGGTCATGATGCCGAAGATGCGTTGCGGCAGGGCGCCGAGGAAGCTCGGATCGAAGACGCCGAGGCTCCAGCCGAGGACGGCGAAGGCGATCGCCGTGCCGGCGAGGGTGAAGGCGACGGGGAAGCCGGCGAGGAGGACCACGCAGGCGGCCACGAACATGCCGACGTCGAGCCATTCGGGGAGCGTCATCGGGCGGCCTCCTCGGCTTCTACGCCGCCGAGGACGGCGATCGAGCGCAGCACGCGGGCGAGGCCCTGCAGCGCCAGCAGGGCGCAGAACACGATGATCTCGCCCTTCAGGATGTAGAGCAGCGGCAGGCCGCCGGATTCGCGCGATCCCTCCAGGATGGCGAAGGAGCGCGACACGTAGGGCCAGCCGACCCACATCAGCAGGCCGGTGACCGGCCACAGGAAGACCAGCGTGCCGAGCATGTCGACCACCGCGCGCGATTTGGCGCTCGCCTCGCGATACCAGATGTCGACCCGGACGTGGCCGTCGCGCAGCATGGTGTAGCCGGCGGCGATCATGAACACCGAGGCGTAGACGTAGGTGATCGTCTCCTGCAGCCAGACGAAGCCGAGGCCGAAGACGTAGCGCTGGATCACCACCGCGAACTGGAGGACGACGAGGGCGAGAATGCCCCAAGAGACGATGCGACCGATCCTGTCGTTCAGGCGTTCGATCGCGGCGGCGAGTGCGAGCATCGGAACCCCGGCGGGAGACGAAAGACGTGAGGGAGACTGTCATAGACAGGCGAGACGCCGGGGTCGAGCGCGGAAGGCCGGGGAGCCATGCGTTTTCGTGCCGCCCCTCGTCATTCCGCGACGGGCGTGGCATATCTGCCGATCGTAGGTTTCCCCCGTCCGTCGGCTTCGATCGCCTCCGCGAGGTCTCATGTCCGCTGCGCCGCTCGTTCTTCTTTCCGCCGATCACCGTGTCCTCGAGGGCCTCGCCTGGCACATGACTCCGGCGCCCTACATCGAGGGCGTGCTGGTCGGCGCCGGCGCGATGCCGGTGTTGTTGCCGGCGCTGGGCGGCAGGCTCGACTTCGAGGCGATCCTCGCGCGCATGGACGGGGTGGTGCTGACCGGCTCGCGCTCCAACGTCCACCCCTCGCTCTACGGGGTCGAGCCGACGATCGATCACGAGCCCTACGACACCGCCCGCGACGCCACCACGCTGCCGCTGATCCGCACCGCGCTCGCCATGGGGGTGCCGCTGCTCGCCATCTGCCGCGGCTATCAGGAGCTCAACGTGGCGCTCGGCGGCACGCTGGCCACCGAGATTCAGACCTTCGAGGGGCGGATGGACCATCGCGCCCCGGACACGCCGGAATGGGACGACCGCTTCGCCATCCGGCATCCGGTCCACGTCGTGCGCGAGGGCTGCATCGGCAAGATCCTCGACACCGACACGATCGACGTCAATTCGCTGCATCGCCAGGGCCTCGCCCGGCTCGGCGACGGGCTGGCGATCGAGGCGACGGCGCCGGACGGCACGATCGAGGCGGTGCGGGTCGAGGGCGCGAAGGCCTTCGCGGTCGGGGTGCAGTGGCATCCCGAATACTGGGTGCGCTCGGACGCCCCGTCGGGGAAGATCTTCGCCGCCTTCGGCGACGCGGTCCGGGCACGCGCCGCCGCGCGCTGATCTCACCGCGTCGACGACCTCCACAAACGAAAAGGGGCGCCGCGCGGCGCCCCTCTGTCTTCGTCCTTCGTCTTCCCGCGTCGCCGTGCCTCAGCGGGCGTGCGCGACCTTCGGGCGCAGGTCGGAGAGGGCGGCCTTCTGACGTCCGCCGGCATCGAAGTTGGTCGGCGCGAGCCAGGCCAGGAAGCCGGCCTTCACCTTCGGCCATTCGCCGTCGACGATCGAATACCAGGCGGTGTCGCGGTTGCGGCCCTTGATCACCATGTGCTGGCGGAAGACGCCCTCGAAGGTGAAGCCGAAGCGGATGGCGGCGGCGCGCGAGGGGGCGTTGAGGCCGTCGCACTTCCATTCGAAGCGGCGATAGCCGAGATCGTCGAAGGCGTGCCGCATGGCGAGGAACACCGCCTCGGTGGCGGCACGGGTCTTCTGCAGCACCGGCGCGAAGAAGATGTGGCCGATCTCGATGACGCCGTGGGCGGGGCGGATCTCCATCAGGGTGAGCACGCCGACGGCCTTGCCGGAGGCGACGTCGACCACCGCGTAGGCGAGCGGGTCGGTCAGCTCCTCGCGGCCGGCGAGCCAAGCGAGAAAGGCCTTCTCGTCGGCGAAGGGGCCGTAGCTCATGTAGGTCCACACCGAATCGTGGCCGACGATGGCTGCCCACAGATCGGCGCCGTGGGTCTTCGCGTCGAGCGGTTCGAGCCGGCCCCAAGTGCCGGAAATGGTCGAGCGGACCGGGCGGGCGCGTTCGCTCCAGCCTTCGACGGCGGGGCCGACGGGGCGCTCCTCACGGGTTGCGGGCATGGGTTTGGGGCCTCCTCGAGCCTGATTCGATCGCGACGGCGACGTTTCGTTCATCCGGCGCGACCTTAGGCGGGCGAGGGAGGCGAGATCAACGCCATTCGCGCTGACACGGATGTGACTTCCGGATCTCGTCGGCGACGCCGGCTCCTCTCGACCCGGCGATCGGAAAGGGGCACATTCCGTTCCATGAACGCACCGCAACCCTCGCCGGCTCCCCACTCTTCCTCCGCAACGATCACGGCGGAGCCGATCGTCGTCGACGTCACCGGCATGACCTGCGCGGCTTGCTCGGCGCGCATCGAGAAGGTGCTCGGGCGGATGCCGGGGGTGGAACGGGCGACGGTCAATCTGGCACTGGAGACGGCGGAGATCGTCGCACCCGGCGTCGACGGCGCGGCGATCGTGGAGACGATCGAGCGGGCCGGCTACGGCGCCAAGGTGCGCGACACCGCGGTGGCGGCACGGCGCGCCGCGCTCGAGGCGGCGGCGGCGGAGCGGGCGGCCGAGGAGAAGCGGACGCTGACGCTGTTCGCCTTCTCCGCCCTGCTCACCCTGCCGTTCCTCGTCGCCATGGTGCCGATGGCCTGGGGCACGCATGCCCATTGGCTGGCGCCGTGGATGCAGCTGGCGCTCGCCACTCCGGTGCAGTTCATCGCCGGGGCGCGGTTCTACGTCGGCGCCTTCAAGGCGCTGCGCGGCCGCTCCGCCAACATGGACGTGTTGGTGGCGCTGGGCACCACGGCGGCCTGGGCGTTCTCGGTGTGGGCGATGTGGGAGCACGGCGAGCACGCCGGGCCGCATCTCTATTTCGAGGGCTCGGCGACGGTGCTGACGCTGATCCTGCTCGGCAAGATGCTGGAGGCGCGGGCCAAGCGCTCGGCGAGCGCGGCGGTCGCCAAACTGATGCAGCTGCGCCCGGACGTGGCGACGCGGCTCGACGCCGGCGGCGGTCAGGAGGTGATCTCGGTCGACCTTCTCAGGCGCGGCGACCGCATCCTGGTCAAACCGGGCGAGCGGGTGGCGGCCGACGGGACGATCGAGAGCGGCGCCTCCGAGCTCGACGAGAGCCTGGTCACCGGCGAGAGCATGCCGGTGACCAAAGAGATCGGGGCCAAGGTCACGGCCGGCACCATCAACGGCTCGGGCGCGCGCACCGTGGCGGTGACGGCGGTCGGCGAGGACACCACCATCGCCCGCATCGCCCATCTGGTCGAGCAGGCGCAGATCGCCAAGGCACCGGTGCAGAAACTGGTCGACCGGGTGGCGGCGGTGTTCGTGCCGGTGATCGTCGCCATCGCGATCGCCACCTTCGCGGCGTGGTGGCTGGGCGGACACGACTTCGAGGCGGCGCTGATCCCGGCGGTGGCGGTGCTGGTCATCGCCTGTCCGTGCGCCCTCGGCCTCGCCACCCCGACGGCGCTGGTCGCCGGGACCGGCGCGGCCGCCAAGGCCGGCATTCTGATTCGCGACATCGAGGCGCTGGAGCGGGCGCACGCGGTCGACTGCGTGGTCCTCGACAAGACCGGCACGCTGACCGAGGGCAAGCCGGCGGTGACCGACCTCTTCACCCTCGGCGCCTCCGGCGACGAGATGCTGCGGCTTTCCGCCTCGCTGCAGACGGCGAGCGAGCATCCGCTCGGCCGCGCCTTCGTGACGGCGGCGGAGACGCGCGGGATCGCGCT
>JAAYVT010000644.1 GCA_012517025.1 Phyllobacteriaceae bacterium
CCTCCCTGCGTGGGGATCGTTCTCGCCCCCCGTCGCTCGCAGGATCGAGGACGGACGGGGCGCCGTCTGTCCCCCGCGCGGGGGACGACGCGACGTCACGCGGACGCGTTCGGGAGGCGCTCATGACGGCTTTGGGCGTCGATCCGCAGGCCGCGCTCTGCCGTCTGGTGGCGGTCCTCGGCCACGCCGGCTTCATGGACGACTTCGCGCGGGAATGCGCGGCGCTCTACGGCGCCGATCAGGTCACCGCCTTCGTGGTCGAACAGGGCCGCACCCGCTGCGTCCTCGCCCATCGGCCCGGCGAGCCGCGACTGGTGCAGTCGCTGGTGCGCGCCTACACGCGCGGCTTCGTCGAGCGCGATCCGCTGCTCGGCCTGCACCTCGAGCGCGGCGAGGACTTCGTCGCCGCCGGTCTCGCCTCGGCCGACATCGGCGACGACGCCTATCGTCATCGCCTCTTCCGCGACGTCGGCCTCGCCTCGAAGATCGCCATCCTGTCGCGCCACGACCGGCGGGCGCTCTACGTCAATCTCTATTTCCGCGAGCGCGACGGCGCCGGCGAGACCGCGATCGACCGGCTCGCCGCGACCGGCCGCATGTTCGCCGCCTGCGTCCACAAGCACGAGGCGCTGATCGGCGGCGCCTTCCGCGCCGGCACCGCGCGGGCACGGGCGGAGGCCTTCCTCGCCGAGCGGTTTCCGACCCTCTCGGCGCGCGAACGCCAAGTCGCGGCGGCGATCGCCTGCGGCCTGTCGGTGGAGGCGATCGCCCTCGACCTCGATCTCGCCGCCTCGAGCGTGATCACCTTCCGCCGCCGCGTCTACGCCAAGCTGGCGATCGGCGGACGCGGCGAGCTCTTCGCCCAAGTCGCCGGTCTGGCGATGTGAACGGCGCGGGCGATGCGGAAACGCGTTCGCCCGGCACCGGCGTCAGCGCACCGCGATCTCGATCACGCTCGGGCCGTCGCGGGTCAGCGCTTCGGCGACCGCGACGCCGATCGCCGCGACCGTGTCGGCGCGGGTCGCCGGTACGCCCATCGACGCGGCGAGAGCCTGGAAGTCGATCGCCGGCGTGTCGACGGTCATGCCGACGAAGCGGCCGGCGACGGCGTTGGCACAGCCGAGCTGGCGGGCGATGTTCTGCAACACGCCGTAACGGCGGTTGTTGAAGACGAAGAACAGCACTTTCGCCCGCATGTGCGCGGCGCTCCACAGCGCCTGCGGCGAATACATCGCGCCGCCATCGCCGACGAACGAGGCGACCGGTCCGTCGTGCAGCAGTGCCGCGCCGACGGCGGCCGGCATGTTGCAGCCGAGCACGCCGCCACGCGCGAAGAAGTAGCGTCCCGGCCGGGTCATCAGGAGATCCTGGATCTTGCCGAAGGTGGCGGCGGAATCGTTGGCGAGCAGCGTGTTTTCCGGCAGGGCGTCGGAAACGGCGAGCACGGCGAGATCCGGCGGCAGCGGACCGTCGTCGGCGCCGGCCAGGATCTCGGCGCGGATCGCGGCGATCTGGGCTTCTTTCTCGGCGCGACGGCGAGCCAGACGGGCGGCGACGGCGGTCCCGTCGACCAGCTCGGCGAGGCGGGTGGCGGCGGCGGCGAGCGTCGCGCCTATGTCGCCGAGGAGCGCCGTCGCGGCGGCGTGCTCGCGACCGAAGGCCTCGGCGTTGTCGGCGACGTGATGGACCGTCACGCCGGCCGGAATCGGTTCGACGTCGCGATAAGGGTAGGCGACGAAGGCGCGGCCGCCGACCAGCACCAGGGTCTCGGCCGCCTCGAGCCGTTCGCGCATCGCCGCGAAGTCGGGCTTCAGCACGCCCGCCCAGCAGGGATGGGCGGAGGGGAAGGCCGAGCGGGAGGTGAGCTGCGTGCCGAAGACGGCGTAGCCGCCGGCCTCGGCGAAGGCGACGATGCCGGGCGCGGCGGCGGCCGGCAGGTCGTCGCCGAGGAGCACGAAGACGCGGTCGGGATCGTGACCGGCGACGGTCTCGGCGAAGGCCGCGGCTTCCGGCGACGCTCCCAGTCGCGGCCGCGCCGAGGCCGGCGGGGTCGGACCCTCGACCGGCTGATCGAGCACGTCCATCGGCAGTGACACGAACACCGGACCGCAAGGAGCGGTGCGGGCGAGGGCGAAGGCGCGGCGCAGCGCCTTGCCGACGTCCTCGCCGCGACGCACCTCGGTCGCCCATTTGGTGACGGGAGCGGCCAGCGCCACGAGATCGCCGGAAAGCCAGGGCTCGGTCAGGAGATGGCGGGTGTCCTGCTGGCCGGCGGTGACCACCAGCGGCGTCTCGCTCGCCTTGGAGGCGACCAGCACGCCCATGGCGTTGCCGAGACCGCCCATGGCGTGGAGATTGACGAAGCCGGTCTTGCCGGACGTCAGCGCCCAGCCGTCGGCCATGCCGACCGCCGTCGCTTCCTGCAGGCCGAGCACGTAGGTGATGTCGGGGGCGTCGACCAGCGCGTCCATCAGCGGCATCTCGGTCGAACCGGGATTGCCGAAGACGTGGGTGATGCCCTCGTCGCGCAAGATCTCGAGCAGGACGTCGCTGGCACGTCGGGTCATGGGGGGCTCCTCGCCGCTTTCGGGACGAACGAGCCTAACCGCGACACTCCGGCAGCGGTGGGCGAAGACGAGCCGACTTTCACCGATCAGCGCCATCGGATATCGTCGGTTCCTCACATCGAGGCATCGAATTGCCTATGGACGAAATCGACCGCAAGATCCTGCGTCTTCTCCAAGAAGATGCCTCGCTCCAGAATCAGGAGCTCGCCGCCCGGGTCGGGCTGTCGCCGTCGCCGTGCCTGAGGCGGGTCAAGGCGCTGGAAGCGGCGGGCGTCATCCGCCGGTACGTCGCGGTGCTCGACGGCAAGGCGGTCGGCGCCGGCTTCGTCGCCTTCGTCGAGGTGCGGCTGGAGCGCCAGTCGGAGACGTGGTCGACCCGGTTCGAATCGACGGTGCTGGCGCGGGCGGAGGTGACGCGCTGCGCCTTCGTCACCGGCGACTTCGATTATCTGCTCGAGGTGGCGGTGGAAGATCTCGACGCCTTCCACCGCTTCCTGACCCAGGTGTTGACCCGCATCGAGGGGGTGGCCAACACCCGCACCATCATTCCGGTCAAGCGCATCAAGGACACCACGGCGGTGAAGATCGCCGCCGCGTGAGGGGCGCTCCCGGCCGGACGCGCCTCGTTCACTCCGCGTCGGGCTGACGGGCGGGGAAGGCGTCGGCGAAAGCGGGAAGCGCCGTCGCAGCCGCTTCCGCCGCCAGCAGCCGGGGGAAGCGGGAGACGTCGACGCCGAAGCGGCGGGCGTTGCCGAGCTGTGGCACCAGGCAGATCTCGGCGATCGTCGGCCGGTCGGCGAAGAGGAAACCGCCGGGGCGGTCGGCGACCAGCGCCTCGCAGGCGGCGAGCCCGTCGGCGTTGACCTCGGCCGCCCAGCGCGTCACCGCCGCGTCGTCGAAACCGGCGTCGCGGCGCAGGCGGGCGAGCACCTTGAGGTTCTGCACCGGGTGGATCTCGCAGGCGATCGCCAGCGCGAAGGCGCGGGCACGGGCCCGTTCGATCGCGCCCTCGGGCAGGATCGAGGGGAGGGGATGCGTCTCCTCCAGCCATTCCAGCACGGCGAGCGACTGCGTCAACACCGTGCCGTCGTCGAGCTCGAGCGTCGGCACCAGCCCCTGCGGGTTGAGGGAGAGATAGGCGGGATCGCGCTGCTCGCCCTTGCGCAGGTGATGGAAGACGTTGCCGAAGGCGAGGCCTTTGAGCGCCAGCGCGATGCGCAACCGCCACGCCGCCGACGAACGGAAATAGCCGTGCAGCCTCATCGCGCGCCGTCTCCGAAATCGGGAGCCGGCAGGATCTCCGCCGCGCAGGCGCCGAAGCCGATGGTGACGCCGTCGCGGCGAGCCCGGCCGGAGATGGTCAGGGTGTCGCCGTCGGCGAGGAAGGATCGCGTCGTTCCGTCGGCGAGCGTCACCGGGCGGGCGCCGTTCCAGGTGAGCTCGAGCAGCGAGCCGAAGCTTCCCTCGTCGGGGCCGGAAATGGTGCCGGAGCCGAGCACGTCGCCGACCCTCATGGCGCAGCCGCCGATGGCGTGATGGACGAGTTGCTGCGCGCTCGACCAGTACATGTGCGAGAAGTTGGTGCGCGAGACCACGGCGTCGCGCGTCTCCCCCCGCGGCCGCAGCGCCACCTCGAGCTCGACGTCGTAGGCCGTGGCCCCGGCCTGAGCGAGGTAGGGGAGGGGGGCGGGATCCTGCGGCGGACCGGCGACGCGGAACGGCTCGAGCGCTTCCGCCGTGACGATCCACGGCCCCATCGAGGTGGCGAAGACCTTGGCCTGAAACGGTCCGAGCGGCACGTATTCCCATTGCTGGATGTCGCGCGCCGACCAGTCGTTCAGAAGCGCGTAGCCGAAGATGCCGCGTTCCGCCTCGGCCATCGTCAACGGCCGGCCCATCTCGGTGTCGATGCCGACGATCGTCGCCATCTCGAGCTCGAGATCGAGCTTGCGGCAGGGACCGAAGCTCGGCGCCGCCTCGCTCGGTGCCTTGGTCTGGCCGAGCGGCCGGCGGATCGGCGTGCCCGAAACGACGATGGTGGAGGCACGGCCGTTGTAGC
>JAAYVT010000645.1 GCA_012517025.1 Phyllobacteriaceae bacterium
GACGCCGCTCAGCTCGGGTTCGAGGCCGATCACCGCGGCGTTCTCGTCCGGACCCTCGATCCAATGGGCGGCGCCGCGGCTCATGTCGTTCCAGCGCACCGCGCGGGCGGCGAAGCCGTTCTGGCAGGAACGGAACTCCTCGAGATCGTCGGGGGTGGCCATGCCGGTGGCGTTGAAGAAGTCCTCGTACTGGCGCAGGCGCCGGTCACGGGCTTCCGCGCTCTCGCCCTTGGGGGCGATGCAGTAAATGGTCGCCTCGCTCTTGTTGACCGAAATCGGGCGGACGACGCGGATCTGCGAGGAGAACTGATCCATCAGATAGACGTTGGGGTAGAGGCAGAGGTTGCGCGACTTGCGCAGCATCCAATCGGCGCGGGCCTCGCCGAACTTCTCCACCCACTCCGCGCGCTTGCCCCACAGCGGCCGGTCTTCCGGGTTGGACCAGTTGGTCCACAACAGCATGTGGCCGTGCTTGAACGAATAGGAGCCGCCGCCCTGTTTGGCCCAGGCGCCGGCGTTCATCGCCTTGACGGTGTCGACCTTGCCGTCGGCGCCGCGACGCTGGGTGGTGGCGGCGTAGTTCCAATGGGTCGCCGAGACGTGATAGCCGTCGGCGCCGTTCTCGGCCTGCAACTTCCAATTGGCGTCGAAGGTGTAGGTGCCGGAACCGCGCAGCACTTCGATGCCGTCGGGGGCCTGATCGACGATCATATCGATGATCTTGGTCGCCTCGCCGAGATGCTCGGTCAGCGGCAGGACGTCCGGTTCGATCGAGCCGAACAGAAAGCCGCGATAGCCGTCGAAGGCGCCGAGCTTCACCATGTCGTGGCTGCCGGCCTTGTTGAAGCTCTCCGGATAACCGGCGTCGGGGCTCTGGTCCTTGACCTTGAGGAGCTTGCCGTTGTTGGAGAAGGTCCAGCCGTGGAACGGGCAGGTGAAGCTCGAGCGGTTGCCCTTCTTGTGCCGGCACAGCGTCGCGCCGCGATGGGTGCAGGTGTTGATCAGGGCGTTGAGCTTGCCGTCCTTGCCTCGGGTGATCACCACCGGCTGGCGCCCCACCATCACCGTGTAGAAGTCGCCGACGTTCGGGATCTGGCTCTCGTGGGCGAGATACACCCAGTTGCCCTCGAAGATGTACTTCATCTCGAGTTCGAACAGATCCTCGTCGGTGAAGACGGATCGATCGAGGCGATGGATCCGGCTGGTGGGATCTTCTTCCAGCAGTGACTTCAGACCGGCGATCGGATCCGGCGCGGTGCGCAGCAGAGTGGTCACGTTCATTTCCTCCCCTTCGGAACGACGGACGACGAACCTCGGGCCGGCGCCGTTCGAGGCGGCACGACCACGCGTCGCCGCAGCGTGTGGCTTCGGCGCGGGTTCGGTCGGATGCGTGAGACGGACGAGGTCGTCGGCCAGTCAGGCTGCGATCGTTCGACGCGAAGACGGTGACGGTCCAGACGGCATCCGGTTCATGGCTGTTCCTCCCCTCGTCGACGGTCGGTTTCCGCGTTCGGACGTCTCGCCCGCCGGTCCCTCGCTCGCCGTGGTGGCGGCGGGGGTTTCGGAAGCGTCGCGTCTCTCGTCGACGTTTCCTTCATGGCAGGATGCGTGCCAGATCCCCGCCCGTCTTTCGATGGTGCACCGCACCCGCCGTCGCGCCCGTCCGACCGGCGCCGCCCCGCGGCCGCGTCCGAGGCGGCGATCCTTCCGGCGAAGCGGAGGAATTTCAAAGCCGGCGCAGCCGCTCCGGGTCTCGACCGGTGGGCGGCGCCGGGAGCGGCGGACCGCCGTGATGCTGCGATGCGATCGGATCTGCCGCACCGCCCACTGGATGGTTTGATCGATCGGCCTCGAAAAAATTTCGACTTTATCGACTATTTCGTCGATCATGGTGGAGCCGTCGCGACGCCGTCGACGGATGCGGCGGCGTCGTGGCCCGCACCGTGTTAAAAGGAGAGGTCGGACCGAAGAGGGGCCACAGAGCACCGAGCGGCCGACGAGGGAGGAAACATGTCCGCCATCCGCAAGCCGTCCGGACTGCCGAAGGATCACCGGCCCGTCGCTGCGGCGGGTCTGGTCGCCGGCGAAGAGATTCGCTTGCCCGATCTCACCGATCTGCTGTCGCGGCTGCACTTCTCGACCGCCGACGGCCGCATCTGGTTCGACGATCAACGCATGCTGTTGATCCACGCCCGATCGCTCGGGCTGATGCGACGCGAGTTGATCGAAACCCTGGGCATCGACGTCGCGCGCGGCTTGTTGACCCGCATGGGCTATCAGGCGGGCGTCGGCGACGCGCGTCTGGCCCGGCGGGTGCGTTCGCAGACCAATTTGCGCGACATGTTCGTGGCCGGTCCGCAGATGCACTGTCTGGAAGGGATCGGCCTCTCCGAATTGGTTCGTCTCGATTTCGACGTCGAGCGCGGCACCCACTACGGCGAGTTCTTTTGGACGAGCCCGGTCGAAGACGAGGAGCACGTCCGCCATTTCGCGCTCGGCAGCGAACCCGCCTGCTGGATGCAGATCGGCTACGCCTCCGGTTTCTCGACCAAGTTCATGGGAAGGCCGGTGCTCTATCGCGAGGTGGAGTGCCAGTCGATGGGGCATCGGGTCTGCCGCATCGTCGGCAAGCCGGTGGAGGACTGGGGCCCCGAGGCGGCGCGCGATCTGAGCTTCGTGATGCCGGATCGGGCCGCTCCCCCGGAGGCGGCGACGGGGGGCGAGACGGTGGTCGGGCCCTCCGAACAGGCGCAGCCGCCGTCCTGGCCGGTCGGCCTGTCGCCACGGTTCCATTCGGCGATGCACATGGTTCGGCGGGTGGCGCCGACCCGGGCGACGGTGCTCATCCTCGGCGAGAGCGGCGTCGGCAAGGAGGTGTTCGCCCGCGCTCTGCACCGCATGAGCACCCGCGCGGAAAAGCCGTTCGTGGCGTTGAACTGCGCCGCCATGCCGGAACACTTGGTCGAATCCGAGCTGTTCGGCACCGAGCGCGGCGCCTACACCGGCGCGCTGCAGACCCGCCAGGGGCGGTTCGAGCGCGCCGACGGCGGCACGCTCTTCCTCGACGAGATCGGCACGCTGACCGCCGGCGCCCAGGGCAAGCTGCTGCGGGCGCTGCAGGAGGGCGAGATCGAGCGGCTCGGCGACAGCCAGACCCGGCGGGTCGACGTGCGCGTCGTCGCCGCCACCAACGTCGACCTGCGCGACGAGGTCCGCGCCGGCCGTTTCCGGGAAGACCTGTTCTTCCGCCTGAACGTCTTCCCGGTGGTGATCGCCCCGCTGCGCGAGCGGCACGAGGACATCCCGCTCTTGATGTCGCACTTCCTCGCCAAGTTCAACGACATGCACGGGCGCCGAGTGTCGGGGTTCACGCGGCGCGCCGTCGACGCCATGCTCACCTACGACTGGCCGGGCAACGTGCGCGAGCTCGAGAACGTCGTCGAGCGCGGCGTGATTCTGACCAGCGAGGACGCGCCGATCGACACGCCGCATCTGTTCACCGGCGGCGAACGCATCGGCGAGCGGACCTTCGCGGTCGACGGCGGCGGCCGGCTGGTGCCGAGCGATCCGGCGGCGCGGCTCGGCGATCCCGCCCGCGCGGGAGGAGACGGGCCGGTCGGGCGGGTGACCGAGCAGATCCGCTCGCTGTTCGAGGCGGAGGGCGAGATCGATCCGATCTCGCTCGACGACGTCGAAACCCTGCTTCTGAAACGCGCCCATCAGCGCGCCGGCGGCAATCTCGCCGCCGCCGCCCGTCTCCTCGGCATCACTCGCCCGCAGATGGTCTACCGCCTCAAGGCGCGCGGCCTGCTCGCCGAGGGCAAGTGAGCCCGCATACCGCCGCCCCCGCCGGCCGATGGCTCGCGACGGGCTCCC
>JAAYVT010000646.1 GCA_012517025.1 Phyllobacteriaceae bacterium
CAGCGCCTCGCGGATCGGTTGGCGCGACACCCTGAACCGCTCGGCGAGCTCGTTCTCCGACAGGGCCGAGCCCGGCGGCAGTTCGAGCGTCACGATCGCGCGGCGCAACGCCCGCTCGACGCGACGGGCGGCGGAGACGTGTTCGGGTCTGTCTGCTGCGGCCTCGTTCATGTCCGCCTCCGGTCGCCGACGGCGCTCGGTCCGCGTCACGGCGTCCGGAGAGACCCGGATGCCGAAAAACCTCTCGACAACTGCCATACCACACTGGTATGGCAAATTGGAATAAGGTACCATACTAAAAATCACGAGCGACGAGGGAGAACCTCGCGAATGCCGAACCCGGGAAGAAGCCGACCCGTTCCCCTCAGCGACCGCGAGGTCGAGGCGATCGCCCGTGCCTTCGTCGAGGCCCGCGCCGAAGCCCGGCCGCTCGACCGGTTTCCGGCGGATCTGCCGACGACGCTGGAGGATGCGATCCGCGTCCAGGAACGCGCGCTCGAGCTCGACGGCCGGCGGCCGGCGGGGTGGAAAGTGGCGATGATCCGCGCCGATCTGCGCGCCGGCCTCGGCGACGAGCGCCTCGCCGGTCCGGTGTTCGCCGAAGCGATTCGCGATCTGCCGCACGGCGGGATGGCCGACGTCTGCGTCTACGTCGGCGGCTTCGCGGCGCTCGAGGCGGAATTCGTCGCCCGTTTCGCCCGCGACCTCGAGCCCGGCCCGAACGGCTTCGACGACGCGGCGATCCTCGCCGCGCTCTCAGGGATCCATGCCGGTTCGGAGGTCGCCTCGAGCCCGCTCGCCACCCTCAACGACCTCGGCCCGACGGCGGTCGTCTGCGATCACGGCAACAACGCCGGCGTGGTGATCGGCCCCGAACTGCCGGGCTGGCGCGACCCCGCCTTCGCCGCGACCCCGTCGCGGATGCGCGTCGACGGCGCGGTGGCGGGCGAGGGCAGCGCGGCGTCGGTCCCCGGTGGCCCGCTCGCCTCGTTGCGTTGGCTCGCCGGCCATCTGGCGCGCCGCGGCCGTCGCCTGCACGCCGGCGACGTCGTCGCCACCGGCATGACCACCGGCATCCATCTGGTGCGCCCCGGCATGCGCGGGCGCATCGAATTCGCCGACGTCGCGGCTTGCGACATCGACGTCACGGCTTTCGGCCGAGCGCACGACGGGTGATTCCGGCCGAACGAATCGCCGTGCCCGCCGGCGAGAGATGCGTGGGCGCGTGACGAGAGGTGAGAGAACGGCCCCGTCACCGGACAGGAGGAAGCAACGATGAAGTGGAACTTCGCCTTCGTGGTCGGTCTGATGCTCTCGTCGAGCCTCGCCGCCACCGCCGTGAACGCTCAGACCGTCCTCAAGGCGGCCGACATCCACCCCGATGGTTATCCGACCGTCGAAGCGGTGATCTACATGGGCAAGCTCGTCGACGAGCGCACCCATGGCCGCATCAAGATCCAGGAATTCAACAACGCCGTGCTCGGCGGCGAGAAGGACACGATCGAACAGACTCAGTTCGGCGTGATCGACTTCAACCGCGTCTCCACCGCCCAGTTCAACAACGTCGTGCCGGAGACCAAGGTCTACGGCCTGCCGTTCCTGTTCCGCTCGGTCGACCACATGCACAAGGTCGTCGACGGCCCGATCGGCGACGAGATCCTCGCCGCCTTCGAAGCCAAGGGCCTGATCGGCCTCGCCTATTACGACAGCGGCGCGCGCTCCTTCTACACCAAGAAACCGATCACCAAGCTCGCCGACATGAAGGGCATGAAGATCCGCGTGCAGCAGTCCGACATGTGGGTCGCGATGATGCAGGCCTTCGGCGCCAACCCGACCCCGATGGCCTTCGGCGAAGTCTATTCGGCGCTGCAGACCGGCGTCGTCGACGGCGCGGAGAACAACTGGCCGTCCTACGAGTCGACCCGTCACTTCGAAGTGGCCAAGTACTACACCCTGACCGAGCATTCCCTGCAGCCGGAAGTGCTCACCATGTCGAAGAAGTCCTACGACAAGCTCTCCCCGGAAGATCAGAAGATCATCCGTCAGGCCGCCAAGGACAGCGTCGTCAAGATGCGTGAACTGTGGTCGGCCCGCGAGAAGAGCTCGGAAGCCAAGGTGCGGGCGGGCGGCGCGATCGTCTCGACCGTCGACAAGGCCGAGTTCATCGCCGCGATGAAGCCGGTCTACGACAAGTACGTCACCGACGACGTCACCAAAAAGCTCGTCGAGCGGATCGTCGCCGTCAAGTGATCGATCGGCAGGGTCGTCGCGCCCGACGGCGTGGCGACCCTGGTTCCGGACCGCCCTCTCGACGAAGGACCGACGACCATGTCGCGTCTTCCCAAAGCCGTCACCGCTTCCCTCGACCGCCTGGCCAAACTGGCCCTGTGGACGTCGGGTGCCTGCCTCGTGTTCATGACGATCATCGTCGGCATGCAGGTGTTCAGTCGCTACGTGCTCAACTTCTCGCTCACCTGGGTCGAACCGCTCGCCATTCAGTTGATGGGGTGGTTCATCTTCCTGGGCGCGGCGGTGGGCGTGCGCGAAAACTTCCACCTCGGGCTCGACCTGTTGCGTCACTTCGCGTCGCCGCGCGCCAACGCGGTGATGGACGCGATCTCGATGATCTTCATCGCGATCTTCGGAGGATTCGTGACCTGGTACGCGGTCGAACTCGCCAACCGCACCTGGGACACGACCATCCCCGGCCTCGGCATTTCGGGGGCGTGGGACTTCGCGCCGCTGATCGGGGCGGGCGTTCTTCTGACGATCTTCGCCGTCGAGCGGCTCTCGTGCGTCGGTGGGAGGGCGGCTTCGGCCGACCCCTCGCTCGACACGACCGCGACCGACGTCCGGCATGGTGGGGAGGCCGCGTGATGGAACTCTGGATCCTCTTCGGCTCCTTCGTGGGCCTCCTGGTGCTCGGCACCCCGATCGCCTTCTGTCTGGCGATGTCGTCGCTGGCCACCATCCTCTACATGGGGCTGCCGCCGGTCATCGTCGTGCAGCGGCTGAATTCGGGCATCAGCGCCTTCGCGCTGCTGGCCATCCCCTTCTTCATCTACGCCGGCGACGTGATGGTGCGCGGCGGCATCGCCGAGAAACTGGTGCGGCTGGCCGCCACCATGGTCGGCCACATGCGCGGCGGACTGGGGCAGGTCAACATCGTCGCCTCGACGTTGTTCGGCGGCGTGTCGGGCTCGGCGGTCGCCGACGCCTCGGCGGTCGGCGGCCTGATGATCCCGCAGATGCGGGCGCGCGGCTACGACGTCGACTACGCTGTCAACATCACCTCGGTCGGCGCGATCATCGCGCTGCTGATCCCGCCGTCGCACAACATGATCATCTATTCGATCTCGGCGGGCGGCACGGTGTCGATCGCCGACCTGTTCACCGCGGGCATCTTCCCCGGGCTGCTTTTGGCCGGATCGCTGATGTTCGCGGCGTGGTGGGTCGCGGTGAAGCGCGGTTATCCGTGCGAGGTCTTCCCCGGCTTCCACAAGCTCGGCGGCATCCTGCTCAACGCCATCCCCGGCATCCTGCTGATCGCCATCATCTTCGGCGGCGTGCGTTCCGGCATCTTCACGGCGACCGAGAGTTCGTGCATCGCGCTGATCTACGCGCTGCTCGTCACCCTCGTCGTCTATCGGCAGATGAGCTGGCGGGACTTCGTCGAAGCGACGCTCGGCGCGGTGCGCACCACCGCGATGGTGCTGATGGTGATCGGCTCGGCCGCCTCCTTCGCGTGGCTGCTGGCGATCCTGCAGGTGCCGGCGGCGATGGTCGCGGGCATGAAGGCGATCTCGCACGATCCGCTGGTGATCTTCCTGCTGCTCAACCTGATCCTGCTGGTGCTCGGCTGCTTCATGGACATGGCGCCGCTGATCATCATCTGCACGCCGATCTTCAAGCCGGTGGTCGACGCCTTCGGCATGGATCCGGTGCAGTTCGGCACCATCCTGATCCTCAATCTCGGAATCGGCCTGTGCACGCCGCCGGTCGGCTCGGTGCTGTTCGTCTCCTGCGCGGTGGCGAAGATCCCGATCATGCAGGCGGTCAGGACGATCTGGCCGTTCTACTTCGCCGCCTTCGTCGTGCTGATGTTGGTCACCTACGTGCCGGCGATCTCGCTGTGGCTGCCGCACCTGTTCCGCTGAGCCCGTCGCCGCGCCGCCGACCTCACCCGAGGGTGGGGTCGGGCCGGTCGGCGACGGCGGCCGGGGGCGTCGCCGACTTGGGCGGCGCCTCGAAGAGGCTC
>JAAYVT010000647.1 GCA_012517025.1 Phyllobacteriaceae bacterium
ACGTCGACGCGATCGCGCCGCCGTTCGTCGACGAGGAGCGAGAGAAGCTCCCGCGGGATAACGGAGGTTCGCCATGCGCATCGTCTCTCGTGTCGCCGCCGTCGTCCTGGCCGCCGTGGTCGGGTTGGCGCCGAGCTTCGCCTCGGCTCAGCCGAAACCGTGGTATCCGCCGGGAGGTGCGGCCGGTCCGGCACCGCACGGCGCCGGCGGCCCGGCCTTCCACGGCCCGCGGCCCGGTGGCCCGGCGCCCGGCGTGTCGCCGCGCTGGAACGGCGGTGATCGTCGCGATTTCGGCATCCGCCGCGATCGGCAGGTGCAACGCGACTTCCGCGGCTATCGCGACTACCGTGGCTATCGCGGCCACTACCGGTCCGGATGGGATCCGGGCGCCGCCGCCGCCGCGGGCATCATCGGTCTGGCGGTCGGCTCGATGGTCGCCGGCAGCGCCGCCGGTGATCGGCACGTCGCTCGCTGCCTGAACCGCTATCGCTCCTACGATCCGTCGAGCGACACCTTCCTCGGCTTCGACGGTCGCAGGCATCGCTGCCGTCTGTGACGGTACGGACGCGCTCGCGGCCCCCGGTCGCGGGCGTCCCGAGGGGACTGGAAACGTGCGGCGCGGACGCGTCGAAGCGGCGGAATCGCTCGAATCGTCGAAGCGACGATGAAATTCGACGTCCGCCGCGTCGAAACACGTGGTTTCCCCAATGACACTCACCAGGAACTCCTCAGAAATGTCGCACCGGGAGGCATCGGCGGATCGCGAGATCGGCCGATCGCCCCCCCGGAGCACACGAAATTCGGGAGGAGTGGGATCATGCGTCTTTCATCTCGTCTGACGTCGCTTCTGTGCGCGGCGATTCTCGCCGCCGTGCCGGCGATCGCATCCGCCCAGCCGATCCTCCTGCCGCCCGGCGGTGGTCACGTTCGCCACGGCCCCGGCCCCGGCGGTCCGGGAGGCCCCGGCCCCGGCTTCCATCCCGGACCGGGTGGCGGGCCCGGACCGGGTCAACACCGGGGCGGCGGGATCGATCGCGGCGCCGCCGCGGCGAGCGGCATCATCGGTCTGACCGCCGGTGCGATCGCGGCGGGCGCGGCCTCGCGCGCCTCGGAGGAGGAGGCCGAGGCCGCCGACGACGAGAACATCCACGTCCGTCGGTGCCTGAGGGCCTATCGCTCCTACGATCCGGAGACCGACACCTTCGTCGACAAATACGGGCGGCAGCGCCGTTGCCGCCTGTGACGGTTCGTCGGCCGCGCCGCGGCGCCCCTCGGCCTTCCCGCCGGGGGGCGCCGCAAGCTTCCCGAACATGCCGCCCACGACCGAGAAGTCGTTGACGCATAGACCGAATGAGCTATGGTCGGCCGTCCTTCCGGTTGGCGTCGTCCGGGGCGACGGCGCATCTCCGTGCGACGTCGCGCCATGCTCGTGTTCCGATCGGCAAGAGACTTCCCGCCGTAATTTCGGCCATGTTTCGGTCGACGGAACGCGTCCATGGATCGCCGTGACTTTCTGACTTCGTCCCTCGCCTCCGCGATGGCCTTCGCCTTCGCCGGCCGCGTCGCCGCCGCCGACGAACCCGCCGCCGCGCCCGCCGGCGATCAGCCCTTCGGCTTCGCCGTTCTGAAGGACGAGGCACGCGCCCTGGCGCAGAAGCCGTGGGCCGAGCCGACCGGCCGGGTGCCCGCCCGCTTCGCCGATCTCTCCTTCGAGCAATATCGCGAGATCCGCTGGAAGCGCGATCTGTTCCTGTGGCGCAACGACAAGCGCGGCTTCGCGCTGGAGCCGCTGCCGGCGGGATCGGTCTACAAGCTGGCGGTCGAGGTCTATCTGGTCGACGGCGGTCACGCTCTGCCGATCTCGTTCGACCGCGATCGCTTCGACTGGGGCAACACCACGCCGCCCGAGGACGGCGTCGTCCTGCCCTTCTCCGGGGTCAAGCTGCATCGTCCGACCGACGGCGATCGCTGGCCGGAGTTCGCGGTGTTCCAGGGCGCGAGCTATTTCAAGGCGACCGTCCGCGACCTGCGCTACGGCCTGACGGCGCGCGGCCTCGCCGTCGACACCGCCTCGCCGGACGGCGAGGAATTTCCGACCTTCACCCGCTTCTACGTCGAGAAGCCGGAGGAGAACGCCAACTCGATCCGGCTCTACGCGCTGCTCGAATCGAAGAGCCTGACCGGCGCCTATCGCATCACGCTGCGCCAGGGCGAGGAGACGGGAACCGACGTCGAGCTGACCTTGTTCCCGCGCGTCGACCTCGGCCACATCGGCCTCGGCGCCCTCAACTCGATGTTCCTCTACGGCCCGATCGGCCGCGTCCGTCAGGACGACATCCGTCCGGCGGTGCATCTGAGCGACGGTCTGGCGATCAAGACCGGCGCCGGCGAGCGGTTGTGGCGGCCGCTGGCCAATCCGTCGACGCTGCAGATCTCCGCCTTCGGCGACGAGAACCCGCTCGGCTTCGGCCTCGCCCAGCGCGCCCGCGACTTCTCCGACTTCCAGGATCTCGAGAACCGCTGGGAGCTGCACCCCTCCGCCTGGGTCGAACCGGTCGGCGACTGGGGCAAGGGCTCGGTGGTGCTGGTGGAGATCCCCTCGGAGAGCCAGATCCACGAGAACATCGTCGCCTACTGGCGTCCGGCCGGCAAGATTCCCGCCGGCCAGGAGTTCTCCGCCGCCTACCGCCTGCACTGGCAGGCCTCGCGGCTCACCCCGGCCGAGCTCGCCTGGGTCTCCGACAGTCGCGAGGGGCGCGGATCCTCCGACGCTCGCCGCCGCTTCGCCCTCGACTTCGTCGGCACGCTGCCGCAGGCGGCGGAGCTGCGCCCGCAGGTCACCGCCTCCGCCGGCAAGATCCTGGCGCCGATCGTGGTGCCCAATCCGGCGACCGGCGGCGTCCGCCTCGGCTTCGAACTCGACCCCGGCAACGCGCCGCTGGTGGAGCTGCGCGTCCAACTGACCGACGGCACCCGTCCGGTCAGCGAGACGTGGCTCTACCGATGGGTCGCCGCCTGATTTTCCTCCCGTTCCGGATGTTCAGCTCGTGACCTCGGACCCGATCTATCTTTCCGCCGCCGATCGCCCGCCGGTTCCCCCGGAGGAGACGCTCGTCATGCCGGTCCAGAGCCTCGAGCACTGGAACGGGCCGAAGCCGACCTCCGTCGACCGCCCGACCGGATGGGGCACCCGGCTCGTCCGGCTGTTCGTGTTCGGGCTCGGCTTCGCCATCTCGGCCTACGGCGTCAACGAGATGATCGGCGTGGTCTCCGCCGGCGGCATCGTCGGCCTGGAATGGCCGCTGATCGGGTTCTTCGCGCTGACCTTCTCGTGGATCGCGCTGTCGGCGGCCTCCGGCATCGCCGGCTTCGTCGCCGGCTTCTTCGAGCGCCGGCCGGCGAACCTCGATCGACCGCTGACCACCCGCACCGCGCTGGTGATGCCGGTCTACAACGAGAGCCCGGCCCGCACCATCGGCGCGCTGGAGGCGATGGCCGAGGAGATCATCGAACGCGGCGAAGGCGACCGGTTCGAGATCTTCGTGTGCTCCGACACCACCGATCAGACCGCCTGGGTCGAGGAGGAGCTGGCGATCGACCGGCTGCGCCGTCGTCTCGGCGAGCGGATGGCGGTGTGGTACCGCCGCCGCCACAAGAACACCGCCCGCAAGGCCGGCAACATCCAAGACTTCGTCACCCGCTGGGGCGGGCGCTACGACCACATGCTGGTCCTCGACGCCGACAGTCTGATGATGGGGACGACCCTGATCACCCTGGCGCGGTTGATGGAGGACGATCCCAAGGCGGGCATCATCCAGACGCTGCCGGTGATCGTGAACCGCAACACCCTGTTCGCCCGTCTGCAGCAGTTCGCCGGCCGCATCTACGGCCCGGTGATCGCGCGCGGTCTCGCCGTCTGGCACGGCCGCGACGGCAACTACTGGGGTCACAACGCGATCATCCGCACCAAGGCCTTCGCCGCCTCCTGCGGCCTGCCGGAACTGCCCGGACGCAAGCCCTTCGGCGGCCATGTGATGAGCCACGACTTCGTCGAGGCGGCGCTGATCCGGCGCAACGGCTGGGGCGTCTACATGGTGCCGTGGCTGGAGGGCTCCTACGAGGAGAGCCCGCCGTCGCTGCTCGACGTCGCCATGCGCGACCGCCGTTGGGCGCAGGGCAACCTGCAGCACATGGCGATCATCGGCTCGGCCGGCCTCGTCTGGCCGTCGCGCGTGCATTTCGCCACCGGCATCATGAGCTATCTCGCCTCGCCGATCTGGCTGATGCTGCTGCTGGTCGGCTTGGCGCTGGCGTTGCAGGCGAAGTTCATCCGGCCGGAATATTTCTCCAAGGAATTCTCGCTCTATCCGGCGTGGCCGCGCTTCGACAGCGAGCGCGCGTTGCAGCTGTTCATCGTCACCATGGCGGTGCTGTTGCTGCCCAAGGTGCTGGGCGTGATCGAATCGCTGCTGCGCGGCCGGGTGCGGCGACGCTCCGGCGGCGGCATCGCCATCCTCGTCGGCATGTTGCTGGAGACGCTGATCTCGGCGCTGGTGGCGCCGGTGATGATGCTGCTGCAGTCCCGCCACGTCGCCGAGATCCTGCTCGGCCGCGACAGCGGCTGGAAGACGCAGCGCCGCGACGATGGCGGCATCCCGCTCGCCGAGGTGATCCGCCACCATTGGCAGCACGCCGGCATCGGCGTCGTCATGACGCTCGCGGCCTACGTGATCTCGCCGGCCATCCTCGCCTGGATGTCGCCGACGGTGATCGGCCTGATCCTCGCCGTGCCGCTGTCCTGGGCGTCCGGCTCGCTCGGCGCCGGTCTGGCGCTGAAGAAGGTGCGCCTCCTGCTGATCCCCGAGGAGACCGACCCGCCGACCATCATCGGTCGCGCCGGCGTCGCGCAGGAGCTCGCCCAGAAGGAGCTGCCGGAGGTCGAAGACGGGCTCACCACCGTGGTCGAAGACCCGCGGGCCCGCGCCGTGCACGCCCACATGCACCTGCCGGCGCCGCTCCGGGCGCGCGGCAAGCCGGAGCTGGAGCCGGTGATGGCGGCCGCAAAGATCGCCGAGGCGACCAATTTCGGCGAGGTGCTCACCTGGCTCGGGCCGAAGGAGCGCATGGCGGTGCTGTGCGAACCGGAGCTCGTCAAGTCGATCGACCGGCTGATCGTGGCGCCGGAGCCGCCGCCGGATCTCGTCGCCCGCGAGGAGCGCCGGGTGCAGCCCTACCCCGCCGAGGTGCCGCCGCAGCCCGCCCTCGGCGCGGAGGCGGCGATCGAGGCCGGGTCGCTCTGAGGCCCGCCACCCTCGACCGACGTCGCGGAATTTGCCAAACTCCCCGCGCCCCGACCGGACGTCCCGGCGGGGCGCATGTCCCATCGGACCGACTTCGGGGAGATCGAGAATGCGGGCACCGTGGTTCCTCATCGCCGGCGCGAGCCTGTGCTGCGCCGTCGCGGCATCGGCGGCGGAAACGCCGAAGTTCGATCTGGTGCTGAGCCTGTCGCCGGCCGCGCTCGCCGAGCTGACCAAGATCCACGAGCAGGTGACGATCGCCGCCATGTACGCCGGCGAGCCGACCAAGGACGCGCAGAAGAAGAAGATCGACGACGAGATCGGCGAGGTGAACCTCGGACACGAGGAGATCACCCGGCCGATGACCGCGTCGACGACCACGGTCTCCTTCGTCGGCAAGGGGTTCGACGCCAAGCGGCTGAAATGGGTGAAGCCGGGCACCGCCAAGGTGCTGATCAACGTCTATTCGGCCCGCAAGGTCAACGACGACAATCTGCTCGACTGCGGCCTGTTCGAGGACACCTACGCCGCCGCCGCCGCCAAGCCGATCGAGATTTCCTGCAAGCTGATCGCCGAGTGAGCGAGGCGGAACCGTCACCCCGACGCCACCCGATCCGAACCGACCCGATCGCGCGCCGCTGGCGCGATGCGCGCACCCATGCATGTGTGGCATATCGACACGACAGCGTCATGCGCTCGGAGAATATCAGAAATAATTGCGCCATTTCAAAGCGTTGACGGGTTTTCTCGGCGATTTTGCGTCGTCCGAGGCTTCGGTTAGGAAGACGGCGGGCGCGGTTCGGGTGAGACGAAGGTCTCGGCCCGCCGCCTCGCTCCCGCTCTTCACGGCACGGATCACGGTTCCGGCCGTTCCTCGACGACGACACCGACGGATCCCATCATGAGTGCTGCCCACGACGACGATCCCACCGCCAATCCCGCTCCGCTGGGGCTCATGGGATTCGGCATGACCACCATGCTGCTCAACTTCCACAACGCCGGACTCTATCCGCTCGACACGATGGTCCTGGCGATGGGCATCTTCTACGGCGGCTTCGCCCAGATCATCGCCGGCGTGATGGAATGGCGGAAGGGCAACACCTTCGCCGCCACCGCCTTCACCAGCTACGGCATGTTCTGGCTGTCGTTGGTCGGCCTGATCGTCCTCCAGCATGCGCCGATCGGCGTCGCCGGCCCGGTCAAGGCCACCGCCATGCCGGCCTTCCTCGGCATGTGGGGGATCTTCACCGCCGTGCTGTTCGTCGGCACGCTGCGCCTCAACCGGGCGCTCCAGGTGGTGTTCGGGTCGCTCACCGTCCTGTTCGCCCTGCTGGCGATCGCCGATGCCACCGACAACGAGACGCTGACCAGGATCGCCGGCTTCGAGGGCCTGTTCTGCGGCGCCGCCGCCATCTACGCCGGCCTCGCCCAGGTCCTGAACGAGGTTTGGGGGCGCACGCTGTGCCCGCTCGGCCCGGTCGCCCGCGGTTGATCCCGACCCGATCCGAACGCGACGAGGCCCCGGCACGACCGGGGCCTCGTCCGTATGTCGCGGCGGCTTCGCCGACCGGTCACACCGGCTCGATGTCGCCCTTCGCCCAGCCCTCGATCGTCTCCGCCTTCCAATCGGCGTAACGCCCCGCCTCGATGGCGGCGCGGGCACCGGCGGTGAGCGTCTGATAATAGGCGAGGTTGATGCGGGTGAGCAGCATGGCGCCGAGCGTCTCGCCGGTGCGCACCAAGTGGTGCAGATAGGCGCGCGACCACTCGCGCGCCGCCGGCTCCGGGCTCTCCGCGTCGATCGGGCGGGGATCGTCGGCGTGGCGGGCGTTCTTGAGGTTCACCCGGCCGCGGGCGGTGAAGATCTGGCCGTGCCGCCCGGCACGGGTCGGCATCACGCAGTCGAACATGTCGATGCCGCGCTCGATCGCCTCGACGATGTCGTGCGGCGTGCCGACCCCCATCAGGTAACGCGGCCGATCGGCCGGCAACAGCGGCGTGGTCGCGGCGATCACCCTGAGCATCACGTCCTGCGGTTCGCCGACGGCGAGGCCGCCGAGGGCGTAGCCGTGGAAGCCGATGTCGACGAGGCCGCGCGCCGAACGCTCGCGCAGCTCGAGGTCGTCGCCACCCTGAACGATGCCGAAGACGCCGTGACCGCGCTTTCCGAAGAACGCTCGCTTGGAGCGCTCGCCCCAGCGCAGCGACAGCTCCATGGCGCGTTCCATGTCGGGGCGAGTGGTCGGCAGCTTGACGCATTCGTCGAGCTGCATCTGGATGTTCGAGCCGAGCAGGCCCTGGATCTCCAGGCTGCGCTCCGGCGTCAGCTCGTATTTGGCGCCGTCGATGTGCGAGGAGAAGGTGACGCCCTTCTCGGTGATCTTGCGCAGTTGGGCGAGCGACATCACCTGGAAGCCGCCGGAATCGGTCAGGATCGGGTGCGGCCAGTTCATGAAGCGGTGCAACCCGCCGAGCCGCGCCACCCGCTCGGCGCCGGGGCGCAGCATCAAGTGATAGGTGTTGCCGAGGATGACGTCGGCGCCGAGCGCCCGGACCTGCTCGGGATACATGCACTTGACCGTCGCCTGAGTGCCGACCGGCATGAAGGCGGGGGTGCGGATCTCGCCGTGCGCCGTCGTCACCACGCCGCGCCGCGCCATTCCGTCGGTGGCGAGGAGGCGGAAGCCGAAGTCGGGGGTCTCGGAGGTGTCGGTCATCGGGCGTCCGGGAAGAGCAACGAGGCGTCGCCGTAGGAATAGAAGCGGTAGCCGGTTTCGATCGCGTGGGCATAGGCCGTCTTCATCCGGTCGAGGCCGGTGAAGGCGGAAACGAGCATGAACAACGTCGAGCGCGGCAGGTGGAAGTTGGTCATCAGCGCGTCGATCGAGCGGACCTTCCGCCCCGGCGTGATGAAGATGTCGGTCGCCCCCGCCCAGGCGGAAAGGCGGCCGTCGTCGTCACAGGCGCTCTCCAGGATGCGCAGCGACGTCGTGCCGACCGCGACGATCCGCCCTCCCCGCGCCCGGACCGCGTTCAGCCGCTCGGCGACGTCCGCCGTCAGTACGCCGCTCTCGAAATGCATGACGTGGTCGGCGGTGTCGTCGACCTTGACGGGGAGGAAGGTGCCGGCGCCGACGTGCAGCGTCACGAAATGGCGTTCGACGCCGAGCGCGTCGAGGCGGGCGAACATCGCGTCGGTGAAGTGGAGGCCGGCGGTGGGTGCGGCCACCGCGCCCTCCTCGCGGGCGTAGATGGTCTGATAGTCGACGACGTCCTGCGCATCGGAGTCGCGCTTGGCGCCGATGTAGGGCGGCAGCGGCATCGCGCCGACGGCATGAATCGCCGCGTCGAGATCGGGCCCGGAGAGATCGAAGGCGAGATCGACGACGCCGTCGTCGCCCTTCGCCGTGACCGTGGCCCAAACCTCGCCGAGCAGACATGCCCTGCCCGCCTCGCCGAAGCGCACCCGATCCCCGACCTTGAGCCGCTTGCCGGGCCGGGCGAAGGCGCGCCAGCGCGCCGCGTCCACCCGCTCGATCAGGTTGAAGGCGATCGCCGTCGTCGCCTCGCCACGGATCCGCAGCCCGTGCAGCTCGGCCGGGATCACCTTGGTGTCGTTGAAGACGAGCGCATCGCCCGGCCGCAGGTACGACGGCAGATCGCCGACGGTGGCGTCGGTGAACTCGGGCACGGCGCCGGGACGCACGACGAGCAGCCGCGCGCTCTCGCGCGGGGTCGCCGGGCGCAGGGCGATGCGTTCGGAAGGAAGTTCGAAATCGAAGAGGTCGACGCGCATGGGGCGCCTTCTTAGCCTAGATGACGGCCCGAAGGCCAGGGGTCGATGCCGCCACCCCGCGAGGAACACGCGTTGCCGCGCCTCGACGCCTCGACTAGACTTTCGACGAGGAGAACCCGATGCCCCATGCGACCCACGTCTTCGCCTTCACGCTCGTCGTCGTCGGAATGGTGATGACGCCCGGTCCGAACATGATCTATCTGATCTCGCGATCGCTGTCGCAGGGGCGCACCGCCGGCCTGATCTCGCTCGCCGGGGTCGGCCTCGGCTTCGCGGTCTACATGACCGCCGCGGTCTTCGGCCTCACCGCCCTGCTCTTCGCGGTGCCCTACGCCTACGATGCCCTCCGCTTCGCCGGCGCGCTCTATCTCCTGTGGCTGGCGTGGAGCGCGGTGCGGCCGGGCGGACGCTCTCCGTTCCTGGTCGCCGGGCTCGCCGCCCACGCGCCGTGGCGGCTGTTCGCCATGGGGTTCGTCACCAATCTGCTCAACCCGAAGATCGCGGTGCTCTATCTGGCGCTGCTGCAGCAATTCGTCGATCCATCGATCGGCAACGTCCTCGGCCAATCGCTGCTGCTCGGCTCGATCCAGATCGTGGTGAGCCTCGCCGGCAACGCGATTGTCGTCTTCACCGCCGGATCGATCGCCGCTCATCTCGTCAAGCGGCCGGTCTGGGCGGCCGTCCAACGCTGGCTGATGGGGACGGTCCTCGCCGGTCTGGCGGTGCGGATGATCGCCGACGGCCACCGCTGAGGCGCGCCGCCCGTCCACGACGCGAAACGGCCGAGGCTTTCGCCCCGGCCGTTCGAAACGTCGCTCGGTTTCGGCTCAGCCTTCGACGTCGGCGAGCACCTTCACCGAGATCATCTTGTCGGGATCCTTGACCGGCTCGCCGCGCTTGATCTTGTCGACGTTCTCCATGCCTTCCACGACCTTGCCCCACACCGTGTACTGACGATCGAGGAAGCGGGCGTCGTCGAAGCAGATGAAGAACTGCGAGTTGGCCGAGTTCGGGTTCATCGCGCGCGCCATCGAGGCGGTGCCGCGGACGTGCGGCTCGGCGTTGAACTCCTGCTTCAGGTCCGGGTACTTCGAGCCGCCGGTGCCGGTGCCGTGCGGGCAGCCGGTCTGCGCCATGAAGCCTTCGATCACCCGATGGAAGACGATGCCGTCGTAGAAGCCCTCACGCGCCAGCTTCTTGATGTGGGCGACGTGGTTGGGCGCGAGGTCCGGGCGCATCGCGATGACGACCTTGCCCTTGGTGGTTTCGATGACGAGGGTGTTTTCCGGGTCGAGAGCGGTCATGGGAAATGTCGGTCCCTTGAGATGAGGAGCGGAAGGAAGCCACGAGCGGGTGTGCCGCCGCGCGTTTCCCGTCGGTCTCCCGCCTTATCGACCGAAACCGCGCCGAGGGCAACGAGCGATTCGCTTCAAGCTTCCGCGACGTCCACCGACTTGCGCGAGCGCGCCCGGCGCGGCTTCGCCGCCTTCGCCGCCGCCGCCCGTCGCGCCGCCGCGATCGCGCCGCGCGCCCATTCGGCGAAGACCTCGGGGTCGTCGAAGACCTCCTCCGGCGCCCGCGCGTAGGACATCACCGTGGTCCGGCCGGTCGCCGTCGTATAGGAGAAGCGCGGCAGATCGCGGGCGTCGAAGGCCGGCGCGTTGTCGCCGTCGACCTTGAAGTAGAGCGTGTCGGCGATCACCAGCGCGAAGGCGAGGCCCTCGTGCCACAGGCACAGGCCGCCGAACATCCGCTTCGAGGTGACTTGCCCGAGCGGTCGGCAGAGGTCGCGGAAGAATTCGACGTCGATCATCACACGAGATCCCTTCGAACCCGCCGTCCGTGCGTCGCGCCGCCGTCATCCCCGCCAGGCGGCGAGGAGGTCGACGAAGGCCGGCTCCAACGAGGCGACGAGCGCCAGAGCCATGGTGACGTTGAACAGGCGGAGCCGCAACGGATCGCGCAGCCAGCGGGCGATGCCGGCGCCGAGCGCGGTCCACGCGGCGGTGGAGAAGACCGCCACCACGAAGAACACCGTCATCAGCAACGCCGCCCCGGCGAGCGAGCCGAAGCCTTCGGGGACGTAGACCGACACCGCCGAGATCACCACCACCCAGCCCTTGGCGTTGACCCACTGAAATCCCATCGCCTGGAAGAAGCCGAAGGGTTTGGCCCGCCGCGCCCCCGGTCCGGGATCGATGCCGCGCGCCACCGGCTGGAAGGCGATGCGGGCGGCGAGCCACAGGAGATAGACGACGCCCGCCGCCTCGATCGCGGTTCTGAGCCACGGCAGGGCGCGGAAGGTCTCGCCGAGGCCGAGCGCCACGAAACCGGCGAGCAACGGATGGCCGAGCGCCACCCCCGCCATGTGCGGCAGGGTGCGGCGGAACCCGAAGTTCACGCCGGAGGCGAGCAACATCACGTTGTTGGGCCCCGGGGTGAAGGCGCCGACGACGGAGAAGATCAGGAGCGCGATCAGCTGATCGGCGACGGAGGAGGACATCGGCACCCTGGGAGCAGGAGAAGATCGCCCGCACCCGGATTCAATGGCGCGAGAACAGGTCGCGCAGCTTACACAAGGACGTGGTGATGTCGAACGACTGTTCGGGAAGCGCCTCGCCGCGGACGAGCCGCAGCAGCGCCTCGGTCGGATCGGTCTCGCCGGTCAGCACCACTTCGGCGCCGCGCGTCTTCAGGTGACCCACGAAGCCGTCGCCGGCGCTTCCCGCCACCACCAGCTCGACTCCGTCGAGCGGATGCGGCCGGTCGTCGGCGAATTCGTGGAAGACCTCGTCCTTGGCGAGCTCGATCCGGGTCGGTTCCGGCAGCCCGTCCGGTCCGACGCCGGCGGCGAGGTCGTGGAGGAGCCAGGAGCGCGCCTTGCCGGCGTGGCCGGCGACCGTCTTTCCATCCCGGGTCGGCATCGCGATCTTCATCGGTCCCCTCCGTCGATGCGATGGAATTCCACCAGTGGAGAGGCGCCGCCGCCGCGTCGCCATGATGCGGATCAATCGACGGCGGCTTCGAGCCCCATCGACCAGAAATCCGCTTCGAGCAGGCTCGCCCGCGCGAAGATCTCGGCGAGGTCGGCGAACCGCGCCTCGGTCAGCGAACGCTCGGCCAGGCGGTCGAGATGGGTGCGGGCGGCGCGCGCCACCTGCAGATAGACGTCGCCGGCGTATTCGACGATCCACTCGGCGTAGGGATTGGCCGGATCGAGGGCGCCGGGGCGCTCCATCAGCCGCGTCGCGATTTCGGCGTACCCGACGATGCAGGGGGCGAGCGCCACGTGCAGATCGAGCAGATCGCCGCGCAGGCCGGTGTCGAGCACGAAGCGGGTGTAGGCGACGGTGGCGCGATGCTCCGGTGTGGTCTCAAGCACGGCGAGAGGAATGCCGCGCCGCTCGCAGAGCCGCACGTGCAGGTCCATCTCGACGTCGAGGATGGCGGCGAGCCCCGCTTGCGCCGCCCGCATGTCGGCGAGGTCGCGTCCCTTGTAGACGGCGAGCGCGTAGGCGCGGGCGAATTGGATCAGGAACAGCCAGTCCTGCACCAGATAGGCGTCGAAGGCGGCCTTCGGCAGGGTGCCGTCGCCGAGGTCCGCGACGAAGCGGTGTTCGACGTAGGCGCGCCACGCCTCGGGGCGCGCGGCGCGCAGGCGGTCGAAGAGATCCATCACACCTTCGCCGGCTCGATCGCGACCGATTCGCCGCAGCCGCAGGCGGAGATCTGGTTCGGGTTCTCGAACACGAAGGTCGACGCCATCTTGTCGGTCTTGAAGTCGACCGTGGTGCCGAGCAGATAGAGCGTCGCGGTCGGATCGACGAACACCTTGACGCCGTCGACCTCGACCACGTCGTCCTTCGGATCGGCTTCCGCCACCATCTCGAAGCGATAGGTCATCCCGGCGCAGCCGCCTTTTTCGAGCCCAAGACGGAGCCCGGCGAGCGGCGTCGCCGACGAGGCGATGATCGACTTCACCCGGGCCACCGCCGCCGGCGTCAGCTTCACCACCGGCATGTCACCGAACAATCCCATGATCGAACCTCCTCAATACATGTCGAGGGCAATGCGCGCCTCGTCCGACATGCGGCTCTGATCCCACGGTGGATCGAACACCATGTTGACCGTGACCTCGTTGATCCCGGCGACGGCGCGGATGGCGTTCTGCACCCAGTCCGGCATCTCGCCGGCGACCGGACAGCCCGGCGCCGTCAACGTCATGTCGACCACGACGTTGCGGTCGTCGTCGATGTCGACCCGGTAGATCAGGCCGAGCTCGTAGATGTCGGCGGGGATCTCCGGGTCGTAGACCGTCTTCAGCGCCGCCACGATGTCTTGCGTCATCCGCGCCAGTTCGTCCGGCGGGATCGCAGATCCACCGGTGGTGGCGACCTGTGCGGGGCATTCGGAAAATGCCGGCGTCGTGCCTTCCATGGCGAAGAACTCCTTGGCCCTCAGGCGAAGAACTGCTGAGCCTTGACGATGCCTTCGACCAAACGGTCGACCTCGTCGCGGCGATTGTACATCGCGAAGGATGCTCGACAGGTGGAGGTCACCCCGAAGCGCGTCAAGAGCGGCTGCGCGCAATGGGTGCCGGCCCTGACCGCGATGCCGTAGCGATCGAGGATGGTCGCGACGTCGTGGGCGTGCGCGCCTGCGACCTCGAAGGCGACGATCGCCCCCTTGCCCGGCGCCGTGCCGAAGATCCGCACCGAGTTGAGCTCGGCGAGGCGGGCATGGGCATAGGCGGCGAGATCGGCCTCGTGCGCGGCGATGCGCTCGCGACCGACCTTCAGCATGTAGGTGAGCGCCGCGCCGAGCCCGGCGGCCTCGACGATCGGCGGCGTCCCCGCCTCGAAGCGATAGGGCGGCTCGCCGTAGGTGACGGTGTCTTGCGTGACCTCGCGGATCATCTCGCCGCCGCCGAGGAAGGGCGGCATCTCGGCGAGCAGCTCCGGCCGGCCCCACAAGGCGCCGATGCCGGTCGGCCCGTAGAGCTTGTGGCCGGTGATCGCGTAGAAATCGCAGCCGAGCGCCTTGACGTCGACCGGCATGTGGACCGCGCCTTGCGAGCCGTCGATCAACACCTTGGCGCCGACGTCGTGGGCGAGCCGGGCGACCTCGGCGACCGGCACCACCGTGCCGGTGACGTTCGACATGTGGGTGATCGCGACGATCTTGGTCTTCGGCCCGAGCAGCTTCGCGTATTCGTCGAGAAGGAACGAGCCGTCCTCGCCGATCGGCGCCCACTTGATCACCACGCCCTTGCGCTCGCGCAGAAAATGCCAGGGCACGATGTTGGCGTGATGCTCGAGCTGGCTGAGGACGATTTCGTCGCCCTCCTTCAGCCCCAAGCCGAGCGAGGAGGCGACCAGATTGATCGCCTCGGTCGACGACTTGGTGAAGACGATCTCGTCGGTGGAGGCCGCGCCGAGGAAGTCGCGGACGATCTCGCGCGCGCCCTCGTAGGCCTCGGTGGCGGCGTTGGCGAGGTAATGGAGGCCGCGATGCACGTTGGCATAGCGGTGCTTCATCACGTCGACCATCTCGTCGATGACGGCCTGCGGCTTCTGCGCCGA
>JAAYVT010000648.1 GCA_012517025.1 Phyllobacteriaceae bacterium
GCGCTCCGCCGCGGCGGCGGCATCACCCGCCAGCCGACCGCGCTCGCCGAGCAGGGCGAGGCGGACGACGTGGCCGCGCTCCTTGAGGATCCGCGCGGCGACGAAACCGTCGCCGCCGTTGTTGCCCGGACCGCACAGCACCAGCACCCGCGAGCCGACCGGCCAGCGGTGGCCGACCGCGTCGGCGACGGCGCGCCCGGCGTTCTCCATCAGCACGCGACCGGGCACCCCGGCGGCGATCGTCAGAGCGTCGGCGCGCGCCATTTCACCGGGTGTGAGCAGTTCGATCATGGCTTTCTCGGCCTCCCGCGACCTCGTTGCCCTCCTCATAGCGCGAAATCGCGGGCGGCGCCCTCCCCGGCCGAGCCGCGCCGGGCCGCTCTCCGGGGGCGAATGCCGTCGATTTACGCATCTGCGAATGCATAATATTTTTTCAATTGCCCACGAAATGAACTGCGATCTATTCTCGCCCCACCCTGCGGCGGGAAGAACGTCGCGCAATCCCTCGTGGTCCCGGAGGGGCGTGGTCCGCGCCGACATGGCACGGGGATTGCCAAGGTCCGACGCGAGCCGGTCGTTTCGGGGCCGGCTCCTCCCCAGTTTCTTCGGAGTATGGGAAGCCGATGAAGAAGATCGAGGCCATCATCAAGCCCTTCAAGCTCGACGAGGTGAAGGAAGCCCTCCAGGAGGTCGGTCTCCAGGGCATCACGGTCACCGAGGCGAAGGGTTTCGGCCGCCAGAAGGGTCACACGGAGCTCTACCGCGGTGCGGAGTACGTCGTGGACTTTCTGCCGAAGGTGAAAGTCGAGATCGTCCTGCCGGACGAGACGGTCGAGAAGGCCGTCGAGGCGATCCGCAAGGCCGCACAGACGGGGCGGATCGGCGACGGCAAGATCTTCGTTTCCAACATCGAGGAAGCCGTGAGAATCCGGACCGGCGAAACGGGACTCGACGCGATCTGAGCGACAGGCTAGATCCCTCGACCGTCTCACCCTCCTTCCCGCTCGGACGATCGCCGCCGAGCCCCGGACCAGAGCACACCCAAGCGAAAGGGACACATCCCATGACGAAGACTGCGGCCGACGTCCTCGCTCTCATCAAGGAGCAGGACGTCAAGTACGTCGATTTCCGCTTCACCGATCCGCGCGGCAAGTGGCAGCACGTGACGTTCGACGTCGCCTTGGTCGACGAGGACATCTTCGCCGAAGGCACGATGTTCGACGGTTCTTCGATCGCCGGCTGGAAGGCCATCAACGAGTCCGACATGGTGCTCATCCCGGACCCGGAGACCGCCTTCATCGACCCGTTCTTCGCGCAGACCACGCTCGTCCTCGTCTGCGACATCCTCGAGCCGTCGGGCGACCGCTACGGCCGTGACCCGCGCGGCATCGCCAAGAAGGCCGAGGCCTATCTGCAGTCGACCGGCATCGGCGACGCCTGCTTCTTCGGTCCGGAAGCCGAGTTCTTCATCTTCTCCGACGTCCGCTACTCGACCACGCCGTACAACACCGGCTTCAAGGTCGACGATCCGGAGCTGCCGACCAACACCGACACCGAGTACGAGGGCGGCAACCTCGGCCATCACGTCAAGACCAAGGGCGGCTACTTCCCGGTCCCGCCGATCGACAGCTGCCAGGACATCCGTGGCGAGATGCTGTCGATGATGGCCAAGATGGGCGTCGCCACCGAGAAGCACCATCACGAGGTCGCCTCGGCCCAGCACGAGCTCGGCATCAAGTTCGCGCCGCTCACCCGCGTCGCCGACCATCTGCAGATCTACAAGTACGCGATCCATCAGGTCGCCGCCGCCTACGGCAAGACCGCGACCTTCATGCCGAAGCCGGTGTTCGGCGACAACGGCTCGGGCATGCACGTGCACCAGTCGATCTGGAAGGACGGCAAGCCGACCTTCGCCGGCAACCAGTACGCCGATCTCTCCGAGACCTGCCTCTACTACATCGGCGGCATCCTGAAGCACGCCAAGGCGCTCAACGCCTTCACCAACCCGTCGACCAACTCCTACAAGCGTCTGGTCCCGGGCTACGAGGCGCCGGTGCTGCTCGCCTACTCGGCGCGCAACCGCTCGGCTTCCTGCCGTATTCCGTGGGGCAACTCGCCGAAGGCCAAGCGCATCGAGGTCCGCTTCCCGGATCCGACCGCCAACCCGTATCTCGCCTTCTCGGCGATGCTGATGGCCGGCCTCGACGGCATCGTCAACAAGATCCATCCCGGCCCGGCGATGGACAAGAACCTCTACGATCTCCCGCCGAAGGAGCTCAAGAAGATCCCGACCGTCTGCGGCTCGCTGCGTGAAGCGCTCGAGAGCCTCAAGAAGGATCGCGCCTTCCTCGAGGCCGGCGGCGTGTTCGACCCGGACTTCATCGACAGCTACATCGAGCTCAAGTGGGAAGAGCTGATGCGCTACGAGATGACGCCGCATCCGGTCGAGTACGACATGTACTATTCCTGCTGATCGCCACTCGCGATCTCGGAAAGAGACTTCGGGGCGCCTTCGGGCGCCCCGTTTCGTTTCGGCGCTTCGATGGTGGGAGCGCGAGCGCGACGCCCCCTCCCCCGAGACCGCTCAGGCGGCGACCGGCGCCGGCGTCGGCGCGGCGGCCGACCGCCACCACGGGATCACGTGGAGGACGAGCAAGGCCGTGACCGGAAGCAGACCGAGACTCAGACGGGTCACCCCCGTCAGCCAGATCACCGGCGGCGTCATCAACCAGAGCACCATGGCGACGCGATCGAAGCGGCGAGCATGGCCCAGCCACACCCGTTTCGCCGCCATCAGGCCGGGCACCGCCCAGATCGCCAGATCGTATTCGAGCAGGAACGGCGCGGCAAAGGGCAACGCCAGACAGATCGTGATCAACCGCGTCGAAGGCGACCGGCTGCGCCGCCACGCCGTGTAGACACCGGCCCAGGCGGCGAGCATCGCCGCGAGTTGGCAGATCTCGGCGATCGCGCGGTCGCCGGTCAGCCGCTCGACCGCCACGTAGACGGTGGGGAAGCGTTCGGCCGGCAGTTTGCCGGCGAGGACCAGCTCCATGTGTTCTGGCAGGTGGCGCAGGAAGGCCCACCAGATGTCGAGGCCGAAGACCGCCAGCGACAGCAACGGCAGGGCGACGGCGGCGGCGACGAAGGCGGCGAGCGCGCGAAAGTCGCGGGCGGCGAGGAGCGCGATCGGCATCAGGATCGCCACTTGCGGCTTGTAGACGAGGAGGCCGAACAGCACGCCGGCGAGGATCGACCGGCCGCCGGCGAGCGCCAGCACTCCGCCGAAGATCAGCGAAGCGGTGAGCGCGCCGTTCTGGCCGACCAGCGCGTTCTGCAGGATCGGCGGCGCCAGCAGCAGGATCGGCAGGGCGAATCCCACCCGCGCCCGCAGCATCAACACGAAGGGTGCCGCCGTCGCCACCGTCCACACGAGGAACGCCGCCAGATAGGGCAGCAGGCCGAGCGGCGTCAGCACGATCAGCAGATGGGGTGGATAGGCCCAGGGATGGTGCGGGCCGAGCGGCGAGATCTCGTCCTGCATCGCCACGTAGCGGAGGTGGTCGAAGACGGCGTCGGCGGTGCCGCGCAGGGTCAGTTGCGCGGCCGAATAGAAGGCGAGGAAGTCGTTGCCGACGACGCCGCCGCCGTAGTTGGCGAGACCATCGCCGGTCGGCACGTGGCAGGCGGCGATGCCGACGAAGCCGTAGACCAGGGCGAAGATCAGCATCGCGAGAAACGGGATCGCGCGCATCAGGGGCACGTCACATCCGCGCGCGGTCGGTCGATCGACGGTCATGGCCCCTCGTCACCCAAGGTCATCTCGGGTCGACGGTACGCATCGCGTCTCTAAAAAGCGTTACCGCCCCTTCTCGACGAGAAAACGGCCCCGGATCGCCGCGATCCGGAGCCGTTTTCCGTGTCGACCTCCGACGTGGCCCCGTCGGAAGCGATGGCGATCAGTTCGAGGCGAGGAACGGACGCGGATCGACCGCCTTCTGTCCCTTGCGCAGTTCGAAGTGGAGCTGCGGCTGGCTGACCGAGCCGGTGGCGCCGGCCCGGGCGATGATCTGGCCACGGTTGACCTTCTCGCCGCGGGAGACGAGCAGCTCGCTGGCGTGGGCGTAGGCGGTGACGTACCCGTTGGGGTGACGCACCAGCACCAGATTGCCGTAGCCCTTCAGCTCGTTGCCGGCGTAGATCACCTCGCCGCCGTCGGCCGCCTTGACCGAGGTGCCTTCCGGGACCGCGAGATTGATCCCTTCGTTGCGCTCGCCGTTGGCCTTGGCGCCGTATTCGGAGATCACGCGCCCGCGCACCGGCCAACGGAACGACCCGGCGTCGGCGCTCGCCTTGTCGTCGTCGGCGGGCGTGGGCTCGCGGGCGACGGCGATGGTTTCGGCGGCGTGCTGATCGATCTTCGAGGTGTCCTTCGGGGTCGGCGCGGCAGGCGTGACCGCGACCGGCTTGGCGGCGGCGACCTGCGCCGCGGGCTTGGCGGTGGCGACCTGCATCGCAGGCTTGGCGACCGTCGGCTTGACGACGGGCTCGGCCGGCTTCGCCTCGGCGACCGTGGTCGGCTTGGCTTCCGGGGTCGCGCCCTGCGCCTGCGACGTCTTCAGCATCAGCTTGGTGCCGGCCGGCAGGAGGAGCTGCTGGCCCGGGGTGAGCGCCGAGGTGTGCAGGGCGTTGCGCTCGCGCAGCGCCTGTTCGGAGACGCCGTAGGTGCGCGCGATCGAGGCGACGGTGTCGCCCTTGCGGACGGTGTAGGCACCGACCAGCCGGACGCCGCCGTTGGGCTTCGGCGCGGTCGCCTCGGCGCGCGGCGCGGCCGGCGGCGTCACCGGCACGGTGGCGACGCGGGTCGCCGGCACGGAGCCGGTCGAGAAGTGCTGCGGCGGCAGCGGCGCGGCGGCCTGTGCGGGAGCCGGGGTCGGGCGCGCGGCGTCAGCTCGGCGCGGGAGA
>JAAYVT010000649.1 GCA_012517025.1 Phyllobacteriaceae bacterium
GGAACAGAACATGCTCCGCACCGCCGCGCTCGCCCTCGGTCTCCTCCTCGTTCCCGTCGCCGTCGCCTCGGCCGAGGACGCCGGCCTCGACGGCAAGGCCCTCTTCGCCACCAAGACCTGCATCGCCTGCCACGGCCGTGGCGGTGCCAAGGCGATCCAGGTGTTCCCCAATCTGGCCGGCCAGAACAAGGACTACGTCTTCGCCCAGATGAACGACATCGCCGACGGCAAGCGCGTCTCCGGCAACGACGATCGCGGCTATCCGCGCACCCAGGGCATGAAGGACGTGATGCATCTGGTCTCCCCCGCCGAGCGCGCCGCGATCGCCGAATATCTGGCGGCGGCCGAGCCGGCCAAGGTCAAGCCGCTCGATCCGCCGATCGACGACGCCCGCCGTCAGGCCGGCAAGGACACCTACGTCAAGGGCGGCTGCCAGACCTGCCACGGCCCCGACGGCCTGAAGCCGCTCGCCGGCTATCCGATCCTCGGCGGCGCCAAGCGCGAATATCTGGCGTTGCAGATGACGGAAATCAGGGACGGCATCCGCAAGAACGGCAAAGTGGCGACGATGCTGCCCTTCGCCAAGAAGCTCGACGACGCGAAGATCGCGGTGATCGCCGACTACCTCTCCCAGGTCGAGCGCGCGCCGAAGTGACGGTGCCCGGACCGAAATTCATTCGGAGACAGCCATGAAGAAGACCCTCACCCTGTCGCTGGCGCTCGGAGCGCTGCTCGCCGCCGGCGCCGCCTTCGCCGCCGAGAAGGCCGTCGATCAGAAGACCTTCGAGGAGAACAAGACCAAGAAGGAATGGATGAGCCAGGGCGGCGAGCGCGAGGAGGCCCTCCACCTCGCCCCCAACAAGGAAAACGGCAAGGACGTCTACGAGGTCTGCTCGGCCTGCCATCTCCCCGAGGGCTGGGGCCAGACCGACGGCACCTTCCCGCAGCTCGCCGGCCAGCATCGCACCGTCATCATCAAGCAGCTCGCCGACATCCGCGACGGCCACCGCGACAACCCGACCATGTATCCCTTCGCGCTGCCTTCCGAGATCGGCGGCCCGCAGTCGATCGCCGACGTCGCCGACTACATCTCCGGCCTGAAGATGAACCCCGAGAACGGCGTCGGTCCCGGCACCGACCTCGCCCACGGCAAGAAGCTCTACGAGGACAACTGCGTGCGCTGCCACGGCGCCCAGGGCGAGGGCGACAACGACAAGTTCTTCCCCCGCATCCAGGGTCAGCACTACGAATACCTGCTGCGTCAGTACCAGTGGATCAAGGCCGGCAAGCGCCGCAACGCCAACCCGGACATGGTCGAGCAGATCAAGAACTTCACCGACAAGGACACCGTCGACGTCCTCGACTACGTGTCGCGGTTGAAGCCGTCGGCGGACATGATCGCCCCGGTCGGCTGGAAGAACCCCGACTTCAAGTGAGCGGGTCCGGGCGGGCCGTCACGGCCCGCCCCCACGCGCCCGCCGCCGGATCGCGATCTCCGCCGGCGGGCTCGCCGTCTCCCCCGCGGCGCGACGCCGACGATCGCGTGGCGGCTTGTCATCGCTCAAGGACCGTCGCGGCGCTTCGCCCCAAGATCTATTCGAGAGTCAACTTCGCGCCCTCGCGGCGCCCCCTGCAGACGGCGCGACGCGCCGGGGAGTTCAGTCGATGTCGTCCCCCACCCCGGCCGCTCGGCCATCGACCGGTCGCACGGCCGTCCTGTTCCGCGTCTTCGCGCTGCTCGCGCTCCTCGCCCTCGGTGCCACCTATACCGCCCCGGCCTGGTGGGTGTCGCTCAAGGCGCCGAACTATCCCGCCCAGACGTTTCCCGACGGCGTGAAGATCATGTTCCACGTCGATCGCGTCGCCAACGGTTGCCAGCTGCGCAACTCCAAGGAAGTCTTGGAGAAGGAGGCGCTCGACTGCGTCCACGAGATGGACACCATCAACCATTTCGTCGGCATGTACCCGATCGCCTCGGGCGGCCCGGTGGAAAAGCTGCTGTCGCCCTTCCTCTTCGCCTTCATCGGCGTGCTGATCGTCGGTTTCGCGGTGCCCGGCGTCAACGCCCGCACCGTGGTGATGGGCCTCGGCTTCGCCGCCACGGCGGTGTGGATGACGCTGGCGCTCTATTCCTCGAACGGCGTGCAGTACCTCGGCCGCAACTGGGTCGCCGGTCTCGTCGACAGTCTCGGCCGCGCCGAGGACGAGGGCAAGGACGAGGCCCTGCATCCGCTGGTGCGCCAGCTCAAGGAATCGCTCGAGAAGAGCGGCATCGTGGTCGATCCGACCGCCCCGAAGGCGGCCGAGGACGCCACCAAGGCCCAGCTCGTCGACGTCTTGAAGGCGCTCTACGAGATGAAGGCCCCGGTCGAACTCGGCGTCGAGCCGAAGCCGTGGTCGAGCCGCGGCATCGACGTGATGGCCTGGCACTACGAGGAGAGCCTCGGGCGCTGGTTCAACGAACCGCTGAAGAACGGCCGCCTCGTCGCGATCATGAAGACCACCACCCACGTCGTCTACGGCGCGCTCCTCGCCGCCATGCTGGTGTTCCTGTGGGTCGGCCGGCGCCCGCGCTCGCCGCTGTTCCTGGCGCTCGCCGCTGTGCCGATGATCCTGCCGATCGGCTTCCTCGCCGAATATTCCGGCTGGCTCTGGTGGTACGGCCACAGCCTCAACGCCATGGGCGCCTTCACCCTGAAGCCGTTCATGCCGACCGTGTTCGGCGAGGGCAAGGTGGCGCAGTTCTCCACCCACTCCTATCCGGCGATCGGCTTCGGCCTGATGTGCGTGGTCGCCGGCAGCATGGCGATCGCCGCCCTGATGCGCCGTTCGCTGCCCGACGCCGCCAAGGACTGACCCGAGGCAACCCGCCATGGCCACGCCCCGTTCCCTCCTCCACCTGCTGCGCGGCCTCTTCGGCCTCCTCGCCTCGCTCGCCGTCGTCGGCCTGATCGGTTGGGGCGCGGTGCGCTGGGCGGAGACGCGGGGGGTGGAGGACCTCACCCGCGACGCCGGCTTCGCCGATCACCATCCCCCCGCCCCCGATCCCCGCTCGGAGGACGAGATGGAGGATCTCCGGCGCTTCCCGGTCGGCGCGGTGGCTTTGCAGCCGTTGATCGACGCCACCCCGACCGGCGGCACCCTGCGTCTCGAACCGAAGATCTACGCCGCCCCCGGCAAGATCGACCGCGCCATGCGCATCGAGGGTGTGCCCGGCGAGACCGTCGTCGACGGCGGCGGCATCGGCTCGATCCTGACGGTCACCGCCGACGACGTGATGATCACCGGCCTCACCCTGCGCAACTCCGGCGATCGCCACGAGACCACCGACAGCGCCGTCCGCCTGCGCGCCCGCCACGGCATCTTCAAGGACAACGTCGTCGAGGACTGCCTGTTCGGCTTCGAATTGAAGCAGGCGGACGAGAACATCATCCGCCGCAACAAGATCGGTTCCAAGAACCTGCCCCAGGCGTTGCGCGGCGACAGCATCCGCGTCTGGTACTCGAACGGCAATCGTCTCGAGGACAACGAGATCACCGAAGTGCGCGACACCGTGATCTGGTACTCGACCGGCAACATCGTCACCGGCAACCGCATCCTCGACAGCCGTTACGGCATCCATTTGATGTACTCGCACAAGAACAAGCTCGAGCACAACTCGTTCCTGTCCAACACCGTCGGCATCTTCCTGATGTACGCCAACGACAACGACGTGATCGACAACGTCATCCACTACAGCCAGGGCCCCTCGGGCATCGGCCTCGGCTTCAAGGAATCGTCGAACACGCGGGTGCTCCACAACGATTTCTTCGCCAACGCCCGCGGCATCTTCATGGACGCCTCGCCTTACGATCCGGAAGGGTTCAACCTCTTCCAGGACAACCGCATCGCCTACAACGGCGCGGCGATCGCCTTCCACTCGCAGTGGGAGGGCAACACCTTCGAGCACAACGCCTTCCTCGGCAACCACACCTCGGTCACCGTGCTGTCCACCGGCACCGCGAACCGGAACAAGTGGCGCGCCAACTATTGGGACGACTGGGAAGGCTTCGACCGCAACCGCGACGGCATCGGCGACACCCCTTACGAAAACTGGAGCTGGGCCGATCGGCTGTGGATGGACGTCCCCGACGCGCAGTTCTTCCGCGCCGCACCGTCGCTGGAGCTGGTCGACTTCGTCGAGCGCCTCGGCTCGCTGCTCGAGCCCCGCCTCATCATGCGCGACCCCACCCCCCTCGTCGACATGCCCGCGGACGTCGGCGCGCGCGGCACCGAGCGCCTGGAGAGAAGATCATGACCGACGAATCCCCTCGCCCGCCGGAGAAATCCGCACCCGAGAAGCGCCTGACCAAGGGCGGCGAGGAGCGGCGACGCTTCCTGCGCTCGGTGGCGGTCGGCTCGGCGGTGGTCGGCGCCTCGCTCGTCGGCCTGCTGCAACACAAGCTCGCCCATGCCGATCCGCGCCTGCGCCCGCCCGGCGCCATCGACGAGGAAGCCTTCCTCGCCGCCTGCATCAAATGCGGCCAGTGCGTCCAGGTCTGCCCGATCGAGGCGATCGA
>JAAYVT010000650.1 GCA_012517025.1 Phyllobacteriaceae bacterium
ACTACGCCCGTGAAGCCCTCAATCCGATCATGCTCGGCGAACTGATCGACCTCGTCTCCAACATCGCTCTCGGCGAGGCGAAGGGGTCGAGCCGCGACGTGCTCGGGCGGGTCTACGAATATTTCCTCGGCGAATTCGCCGGCTCGGAGGGCAAGCGCGGCGGCGAATTCTACACGCCGCGCTCGGTCGTCCGCGTGCTCGTCGAGATGCTGGAGCCCTACAAGGGCCGCGTCTACGATCCCTGTTGCGGCTCGGGCGGCATGTTCGTTCAGTCGGAGAAGTTCGTCGAAAGCCACGGCGGCCGCATCGGCGACATCGCGATCTATGGGCAGGAGTCGAACCACACCACATGGCGCCTCGCCCGGATGAACCTCGCGGTGCGCGGCATCGACGCCGAGATCAAGTGGAACAACGAAGGCTCGTTCCACAAGGACGAGTTGCGCGACCTGAAATTCGACTGGATCCTCGCCAATCCGCCCTTCAACGTCTCCGATTGGGGCGGTGAGCGGCTGCGCGAGGACGCGCGGTGGTGCTACGGCATTCCGCCGGCCGGCAACGCCAACTTCGCGTGGCTGCAACACATCGTCCATCACCTCGCCCCGACCGGGGTCGCCGGCGTGGTGCTGGCCAACGGCTCGATGTCGTCGACACAGAACGGCGAAGGCGACATCCGCCGCGCCCTGGTCGAAGGCGTCGGCGGCGCCCCCGGCGTGGTCGACAGCATGGTGGCGCTGCCGGGGCAACTCTTCTATTCGACGCAAATTCCCGCCTGTCTGTGGTTCCTCGCCCGCGACCGCTCCAACGGGCTCGGCCGCAACGCCAAACTGCGCGATCGCCGCGACGAGGTGCTGTTCGTCGACGCTCGCGCGATGGGCCACATGGTCGACCGCACCCGGCGCGAACTCTCCGACGAGGACATCGGACGGATCGCCCGCACCTATCACGCCTGGCGCGGCGAGGCGGACGCGGGGGCCTATGAGGACGTTCCCGGCTTCTGCTTTTCCGCGCCTCTGGACGCTATCCGGGCGAACGACTTCATCCTGACGCCTGGGCGATATGTCGGCGCGGCCGATATGGAAACCGACGAATTGTCATTTGAGGAGCGCTTCAGGCAGTTACAAAAAGAACTGGATCTTCAATTCCGACGAGCAGCGGAGCTCGAACTGCGTATTAAAGGCGGCCTGAGGAACCTATCAAATGTCTGACCCTCGACCGACAACGATTGGGGAGCTCTGCGAGAGGGGAATTGCCGAACTACAGACAGGCCCATTCGGCTCTCAGCTACACGCATACGATTATGTAGATCACGGCGTTCCTATTGTTCCAACAGAAGCGATAGAAAACAGAAGAATTAATCACCTTAAATTGCCGAAGATTTCTAAATTAAAGGCGAAGGGACCTATATACGAGATTGACCCACGCGTAGGATTGGGGTATGGTGTCTCCAAGATCGGAGATCGGCCATGCAGACCAATTTCGACAGCCTGTTCGACCTGATGGACGCCTTCCCGGACGAGCAGTCGTGCATTGACCATCTGCGGGAAATCCGCTGGGCCGATGGCGAGTTTTGCCCGCACTGTCACGGGAACAAGATCTATCATTTCTCCGACCGTCGCACCTTCAAGTGCGGGGAGTGCCGGCAGCGGTTTTCGATCAAGGTTGGGACGATCTTCGAGGATACCAAGTTGCCGCTTCGCAAGTGGTTCATGGCGATTTGGCTGATCACCAATCATCCGAAGGGCATTGCGTCCACGACGCTCGCGAAGGATCTCAAGATCACGCAGAAGACGGCGTGGTTCGTTCTTCACCGCCTTCGCCATGCCGCCCGTACGCAGTCCTTCAATGCGCCGCTCAAGGGCACCGTAGAGGCTGACACGACGTTCGTCGGCGGCAAGGAGAAGAACAAGCACGAGGCCGACCGCAAAGGCGGTACGCAGGGCGGCGCTGGAAAAGAGGTCGTGCTCGGCGTTCTTGAGCGCGAGGGCGAGCTTCGCACTGAGCATGTGAACGACCAGACGGCGCGGACGCTGCAAGGATACGTTCGTGAGAACGTCGCTGCGAATGCGACTGTGATGACCGACGAAGACCGTGGGTTCAAAGGGCTCCGCAAGACGCACCACCACCATACGGTCAACCACTCGGCTGGTGAGTATGTCCGCGACTACACGATCCACACGAACGGGATCGAGAGCGTGTGGGCGCTTCTCAAACGCCAGATCGTCGGAATTCACCATTGGGTATCGCCGAAACACCTGTCTCGGTATCTCGACGAGATGACGTGGCGCTTCAATCGGCGCGACATGGTTGTCACGGATCGAATGAACGCGCTGTTCGCTTGCGTCGAAGGTCGTTTGCGCTATGTGGATCTCAAGGCATGACCGGGGATCGAAAGAACGAGCCCCCGTTTGGGCTGAACATGGATTTCGGGGAAGCGTTGAAGCGGTTCGCCAAGACGGACCCGAAAGAGGTTGCGGAGAGCATAGAGCGCTCGAAGCAAAAAAGACCGCCGGGGGATGAGCCTCCCCGGCGGTCAGGACGTAAGCAGGACGTCAGTTCGTCATCTGAGGGCCGCAAACGCAAGCCCCCAGATGACTAGCGCCGATCGGCTTAGCGGGGCAGTCCGCGGAAATGTCCGCAGACGTGCTCCAACTTGCCGAAGCGGATGCGGTGATATGGGTTAACCCA
>JAAYVT010000651.1 GCA_012517025.1 Phyllobacteriaceae bacterium
TGCGCGCCGCGATCTGGGCGGATCCGCGCGGCCCAACCGCGGCCGTCGCCGAGGCGAACCAGCGCCTCGCCGAGGCCGCCCCCGCCGAGGCGTGAGGCCCGCCATGTCGTCTCTTCGTCCCGCCCGATCCGGCGCCGCCCTCGCCCTCGCCGTCGCCCTGCTGGCGCCGCCGCCGGCCGTCGCCGCGCCGGAGAAGCCGGCCGTCCACGCCCCCGCGCACGGCAAGACCGCCAAGGGTCGCGACGAAGCGAAGACGAAGGCCGCGCCGCTGCCCGCCGGCGCCTTCGCGCCGCGCGTGACCCCGGTCGCCCCGACGCTCGCGCCGCCGAACCTGCAGGGCGCCACCCTGTCCCCCGCCCCCTCGGCCACCCCCGGCGACGTCGATCCGGTCTACGCCGCCTTCCAGCGCGGCCTGTGGCTGCGCACGATGATGCTCGCCATCCCGCGCGCCGAGGCCGGCGACACCGCCGCCATGACGATGATCGGCGTGCTCTACGAGGGCGGCCTCGGAGTGCCGATCGATCTGCCCAAGGCGGCGAAGTGGTACGGTCTGGCCGCCGACAAGGGCGACCGCGAGGCGCAGACCGCGCTCGCCCAGATGATCGTCTCCGGCCGCGCCGGCCCGAAGGACATGGCGCGCGCCTGGAAGCTGTTCTCCGCCGCCGCCGAAAAGAACCAGCCGATCGCCCTGTTCAACGGCGCCATGATGCTGTTCGACGGCCGCGTCGCCCCGCACGATCCGCAGAAGGCGACGGCTTGGCTGAAGCACGCCGCCGAGCTCGGCAACATCGAGGCGCAATACGGCTACGCCACCCTGCTCTCCGACCCCGAGAACCCCGATCCCGACCCGCTGACCGCGGCGCGCTGGATGCGCGAGGCGGCGATGAGCGGTTTCGAGGCCGCCGAGATCGACTTCGCTCTGATGCTGGTCAACGGCCGCGGCGTCGCCAAGTCGCCGGAGAACGCCTTCGTGTGGTTCCGCCGCTCCGCCCTGCGCGGCAACGCCATCGGTGCCGACCGGCTGGCGCGGATGTACGCCACCGGCATCGGCACCCCCGCCGATCCGGTCGCGGCGATGACCTGGCACATCCTCGCCCGCCGCCAGGGACTGCCCGACATCTGGCTGGAGACCCGCCTCGCCGATCTCTCCGACGCCGAGCGGGCCCGCGCCGAGCAGGAGGCGAACCGCATCGCCGCCCGCATCGTCGGCGTCGAGCCCGACGAGGCGCCGCAGCCCGCTCCCGCCTCGGCCCCCGCCCCCACCGGGACGCCCGGCGCGCCGCCACCGGCCCGCCCCTGAGGCTTTTCGCTTGAACCGAGCGGCGTTTCGTGGTGACGAGAGGCCGTCTCACGAAACGCACGGATACGAAAATGGCTCGCTCGGCACTCCTCAACGTCATGGTCGACGCGGTTCGCAAGGCCGCACGGTCGCTGACCCGCGACTTCGGCGAAGTGGAGAACCTCCAGGTCTCGCACAAGGGCCCGGCCGACTTCGTCTCGGCCGCCGACCGCAAGGCCGAGGCGATCCTGCGCGAAGAACTCGCCCGCGTCCGCCCGGGCTACGGCTTCCTGCTCGAGGAATCCGGCGTGATCGAGGGCACCGACCCGGTCCACACCTGGATCGTCGATCCGCTCGACGGCACCACCAACTTCCTGCACGGCATTCCGCAGTTCGCCATCTCGGTGGCGTTGCAGAAGAACGACCAGATCGTCGCCGGCGTCGTCTACAACCCGATCATGGACGAGCTCTACGTCGCCGAGCGCGGTGCCGGCGCCTTCGTCAACGATCGCCGTCTGCGCGTCGCCACCCGCCGCGACCTGCCGGAATGCGTCATCGGCACCGGCATCCCCTTCCTCGGCCACGGCGACCACGCCCGCTTCGCCGGCGAGATGCAGACGGTGATGCGCGAGGTCGCCGGCATCCGCCGCTTCGGCTCCGCCTCGCTGGATCTCGCCTGGGTCGCCTCCGGCCGCCTCGACGGCTTCTGGGAGCGCGACCTCAAGCCCTGGGACATGGCGGCGGGCTTGCTTCTGGTGCGCGAGGCCGGCGGCTTCGTCACCGACATGCTGGGTCGCGACCGCATGCTGGAGACCGGCTCGGTGCTGTGCGGCAACGAAAACGTGCACAAGCGTCTCTCCAAACTGCTCCTCGGCTGAGCCGATCTGCCGCAGCCGCCGGGGCCTTTCATGCGCCGGCGTCACGACGGCGACGCACCCGACGTGCTTGTGTCGGAGATCGCCGCCGGTCATGCTGGCGGCGTCCCACGAGAGGTAGGCGATGGCCCGCGATCCGGCACA
>JAAYVT010000652.1 GCA_012517025.1 Phyllobacteriaceae bacterium
CAGATCGGCCAGTCGTTGTCGTAGAGGTCGAGTTCCGGCACCACGTCGGTCAGATCGATGTTGGCTTCCCAATAGGCGTCGACCGTCCCGACGTCGCGCCAATAGGCCTGCGCCTCGGCCCGCGACTTGACGCAGGACTGCGAGAAGTGATGGGCGACGGCGCGACCGTGCTTGACGATGTAAGGGATGATGTCCTTGCCGAAGTCTTTGCTCGAATGCGGATCTGCCGCGTCGCGCTCCAACTGGTCCCACAAGAACGAGGCCTCGAACACGTAGATGCCCATCGAGGCGAGCGCCCGATCCGGCTTGCCCGGCATCGGCGGCGGATCCTTCGGCTTCTCCACGAAGGCGATGACCCGGTCGTGCTCGTCGACGTGCATGACGCCGAAGCCGGTCGCCTCTTCCCGCGGCACCTCAAGGCAGCCGATCGTCACGTCGGCTCCCGCCTCGACGTGCTGCTGCAGCATCTTTTCGTAGTCCATCTTGTAGATGTGATCACCGGCCAGGATGATCATGTATTTCGGATCGTAGTCGCGGATGATGTCGAGGTTCTGATAGACCGCGTCGGCGGTCCCTGCGTACCACGCTTCTTCCGAGATACGCTGCGACGCCGGCAGGATGTCGAAGCTCTCGTTGCGCTCCGGGCGGAGGAAGTTCCAACCGCGCTGCAGGTGCCGGATCAGCGAGTGGGCCTTGTACTGGGTCGCCACACCGAAGCGGCGGATGCCCGAATTCAGCGCGTTCGACAATGCGAAGTCGATGATGCGGGATTTGCCACCGAAATAGACCGCCGGTTTGGCGCGTCGATCGGTCATCTCCATCAGACGACTGCCGCGTCCCCCGGCGAGCACGTAGGCCATCGCATGGCGCGACAGCGGGGCTCCCCCCGCCATCTGCCTCGGTGCGGCCATCGGCATCGTGTTCATTTCGTCACCTCCCGGGCGTTCTCCGCCCTCGTCTCAGCCGTGGCTCAGTCGCCCACGTATTCGAAGAAGATGGTGCCGAGCGGCGGCACGGTCACCGTCATCGTCGCCGGCAGGCCGTGGCTCTCGCCGTCCACGGCGATCACTTCGCCGCCGTTGCCACAGTCGGTGCCGCCGTAGATGCCGGCGTCGGTGTTGAGCGTCTCGCGCCACCGGCCGGCCACCGGAACGCCGATACCATAACCGTGACGCGGCACCGGCGTGAAGTTGGAGACGACCAAGATCGGCGTCTCGCCCGGCTCACCGTAGCGCAGGAAGGCGAACACCGACTGATCCCGGTCCTCCACCACCACCCAACGGAAGCCCTCGCTCTCGCAATCGCGGGCGTGCAGCGCCGGGCGGTCGCGGTAGAGCGCGTTGAGGTCGCGGATCAGCAGCTGCATCCCCGAGTGATCGATATACTGGGTGAGGTGCCAATCCAGGCTGTGGTTCGAGTTCCACTCGTCCCACTGCGCGAATTCCTGCCCCATGAACAGCAGCTTCTTGCCGGGATAGCCCCACATGAAGCCGTAATAGCAGCGCAACGAGGCGAACTTCTGCCAATGATCGCCCGACATGCGGCGGATCATCGAGCCCTTGCCGTGCACCACCTCGTCGTGGCTGATCGGCAGGACGAAATTCTCCGACCACGCATAGAGCAGGCCGAAGGTCAGCTCGTCGTGATGCCAGCGCCGATGCACCGCCTCGCGCGACATGTAATCGAGCGTGTCGTGCATCCAGCCCATGTTCCACTTGAAGCCGAAGCCGAGGCCGCCGGCGAACACCGGCGCCGAGACGCCGCTCCAAGCGGTCGATTCCTCGGCGATCGTCACCGCGCCGGGGAAGAGGCCGTAGACCAGCTCGTTGAAGCGGCGCAGGAACGACACCGCCTCGCGGTTGTCGCGGCTGCCGTCCTCGTTCGGCAACCACTCGCCGTCCTTGCGCGAATAGTCGAGGTAGAGCATCGAGGCGACCGCGTCGACGCGCAGGCCGTCGACGTGATAGCGATCGAGCCAGAACAGCGCGCTGGCGATGAGGAAGTTGCGCACTTCAGGCCGCCCGAAGTCGTAGATCGCGGTGTTCCAATCGGGATGGAAGCCACTGCGACGGTCGAAATGCTCGTAGAGCGGGCCGCCGTCGAACCAGGCGAGGCCGTGCTCGTCGGTCGGGAAATGCGCCGGCACCCAGTCGAGGATGATGCCGAGACCGGCGGCGTGCGCCTTGTCGACCAGACGAGCGAAGGCGTGCGGGTCGCCGAAGCGGCGGGTCGGGGCGAACAGGCCGATCGGCTGATAGCCCCACGACACGTCGAGCGGATGCTCGTTGACCGGCAGCATCTCGAGGTGGGTGAAGCCGTGCTCGACGGCGTAGGTGACGAGCTTGTCGGCGAGCTCGTCGTAGGTCATGAAGCGACCCCAGTCGCCCCGCATCCACGAGCCGAGATGGACCTCGTAGATCGACATCGGCCGGCGCCGGTACTCGCCGTCGGCGCGCGCCTTCATCCAGGCTGCGTCCGACCACACGAAATCGTCGATCTTCTCCACCACCGAAGCGGTCGAGGGACGCATCTCGCTGCCGAAGCCGTAGGGATCGGCCTTGAGCGGCAGCAGATTGCCGTCACGGCCGACGATTTCGTACTTGTAGACCGTGCCCGGACCGACGTCCGGCACGAAGATCTCCCAGATGCCGCTGTCGATGCGCTTGCGCATCTGATTGCGGCGTCCGTCCCAGGCGTTGAAGTCGCCGACCACCGAGACGCGCTGGGCGTTCGGCGCCCACACCGCGAAGTTGGTGCCGGCGACGCCCTCGTGCTCCATCACCTGGGCGCCGAGGCGTTCGTAGATCTTCTGGTGCGTGCCTTCGACGAGGAGGTGATCGTCGAGCTCGCCGAGCACCGGCGGGAAGGCGTAGGCGTCGGAGACCTCCCACGTCCCGCCCTCGTTGCCGGCGCGGAGCTTGTAGTGCGGCGCCGGCGCATCCGCCTTGGTGCCGGGACGGCGCTTGAGGAGGCCCTCGAAGAACCCGGCCGGATCGACCTGCTCCAAGTCGGTCAGGACGGTGCCGTTCTCGCCGATCAGCTCGACCGTCTCGGCGTGCGGAACGAACACCCGCACCACGTACCCCCCCTTGGTCGCGTGCGGCCCCATGAAGGCGAACGGATCACCGTGACGTCCACTGAGAAATGCGTCGACTTCGGAGCGGTCTGCCGACCAAACCCGAGTTGCCATCTGAACCCCCTCATCGTCTTCCCGTCCGGCGACGCACCGCCGCAGGACCCATCGTAGCGAAACGGGAGCGACGAACCGCCCTCGTCGTCGAATAGGATCACCGGTCGGCATCAGCCGTGTGGCGGTCGAACGGGCACACCCCAGATGTCTTCCGCATACTCGCCGATCGTCCGGTCCGAAGAGAACCAGCCCATGTGGGCGGTGTTGAGGGCCGCGGAGCGGTTCCACGCAGCCTTGTCGCGCCATTTCCGAAAGACCGAGCGCTGCGTTCCGTAGTAGCTCTCGAAATCCGCCGCCACCATGAAATAGTCGTGATAGGTCAAGGCGTCGACCAAGGGCTTGTACCTATCGGGTTCACCCGGAGAGAACACGCCGGAGCCGATCGCATCGAGCACTTCCCGGAGGATCGGCGACTTGGAGAGTGTTTCACGCGCGTCGATTCCGTGCGATCTCCGGGCCTCCACTTCTTCCGCCGTCAAGCCGAAGATGAAGATGTTGTCGTCGCCGACCTGTTCCTTCATCTCGACGTTGGCGCCGTCGAGAGTTCCGATCGTCAGGGCACCGTTGAGACCGAACTTCATGTTGCCGGTACCGGAAGCCTCCATGCCCGCGGTGGAGATCTGTTCCGACAGATCGGCCGCCGGAATGATCCGTTCGGCCAGCGAGACATTGTAATTTGGTAGGAAGACCACCTTCAGAAGACCACGCAGGGTCGGGTCGGTGTTGACCACCTTGGCGACGTCGTTGGCCAGCTTGATGATCAGCTTCGCTTGGGCGTAGGAGGCGGCGGCCTTGCCGGCGAAGATCTTCACCCGCGGAATCCAGTCGCGCGTCGGTTGCGCCCGCATCGCGTCGTAGACGGCGATCGTCTCCAGAATGTTGAGCAGCTGCCGCTTGTACTCGTGGATGCGCTTGATCTGCACGTCGAACAACGCGTTCGGATCGACCTTGACTTCGCAACGATCGAGAATCAGGCGCGCCAGCCGCTCCTTGTTGGCGAGCTTCACCGCGGCGAACTTCTGCTGGAAGGCGGGGTCGGCGGCGTGCGCGGCGAGTTTCGGCAGCTCGCCGGCGTCGTCGAGCACCTTCGGTCCGATCGCCTCGACGATCAGGTCGGTCAGCCCCGGATTGGCCTGATAGAGCCAGCGCCGGAAGGTGATGCCGTTGGTCTTGTTGACGATGCGATTCGGGTAGGCGGCGTTGAGGTCGCGGAACACCGTGACCTTCATCAGATCGGAGTGCAGCGCCGAGACGCCGTTGATCTTGTGGCTGCCGATGTAGGCGAGATGGCCCATACGCACCCGCCGGCCGCCCTGCTCGTCGATGATCGACAGCGACGACAGGAGGCCGCCGTCGACGTCCGCGCGCTTCTTCATGTCGTCGAGATGCAGCGCGTTGATCATGTAGATGATCTGCATGTGGCGCGGCAGCAGCCGCTCCATCAGCGGCACCGGCCAAGTCTCGAGCGCCTCGGGCAGCAGGGTGTGGTTGGTGTAGGAGAAGGTGCCGCGGGTCAGCGTCCAGGCGGTGTCCCAATCGAGATCGTGGATGTCGACCAGGATGCGCATCATCTCGGCGACGGCGATCGCCGGATGGGTGTCGTTGAGCTGGATGGCGACCTTGTCGGGCAGCGTCCTGATGTCGGCGTGCTGGTTGAGGTGGCGCCGCATCAGATCCTGCAGTGAGGCCGAGGCGAAGAAGAACTCCTGCCGAAGGCGCAGCTCCTGGCCCGCCGGCGTGGCGTCGGAGGGATAGAGCACCTTGGAGATCGCCTCCGCCTTGACGCGGGCGGCGGCGGCGCCGACGTGGTCGCCGCGATTGAAGGCGTCGAGCCGCATCGGATCCTGCGCCTTCGCCGACCACAGCCGCAGCGTGTTGACGTGGGCGCCGCGCCAGCCGACGATCGGCGTGTCGTAGGCGACCGCCAGCACCGTTTCGGCCGGCCGCCATTCGTGACGGACGGTGCCGTCGCGATCGGTCATCGCCTCGACGCGGCCGCCGAAGCCGATCGGATAGGCGACCTCGGGACGCGGGAACTCCCACGGATTGCCCCAGGTCAGCCAGTCTTCCGGATATTCGAGCTGCCAGCCGTCCTTGATGCGCTGGCGGAACAGGCCGTGGTCGTAGCGGATGCCGTAGCCGTAGGCGGCGATCGACAGCGTCGCCATCGATTCCATGAAACAGGCCGCCAGACGACCGAGGCCGCCGTTGCCGAGCGCCGCGTCGGGCTCGACTTCCTTGAGGAGATCGAGATCGATGTTCAGCTCAGCCAACGCCGCGCGCACCGTCTCGATGACCTCGAGATTGCCCATGGCGTCGAACAGCAGACGCCCGATCAGGAACTCCAGGCTGAGGTAATAGACCCGCTTCTCGTCGCTCTGATAGGTGTCGGTGGTGGAGTCCATCCATCTGTCGACCATCAGATCCCGCACCGCGAAGGCGGTGGCGAGGAACCAGTCGTGGGTGGAGGCCGCGATCGGATTCTTGCCCACCGCGTATTTCAACTTCTCCACGATGGCTTCGCGTACGGCCTCGACCGTCACCGGGCCCTCGTCGATCGTCACGCCCGTCGTGTTCGTCTTGTCGGCCATCGCCTTCTACCCCTCCGGAAACAAACTCGAAGTCGGGGTGAACGCATCTCGCGAAGCGCTCGACTCCCGTTCCGTCTTCCTCACGGCATCGATGCCATGTTTCGGATGAAGAAAGCAATTCCGATGCCGAGGGTGGACGCGACCGGCGTCTCCGGTCGCGTCGGGAGCGGTGGTCTCAGCTCCAGGCGTCGGCCTGCACCAGGCTCTCCTGCTTCCAGGCCTCGCGCGCCTTCTGGGCGGCGATCCAGTTGGGCAGGAAGGTGAAGGCCTCGTCGAGGATGTGCGGCGTGTGCTGCCCCGTGGAATACCGCTGGGCACGGTCGAAATACTCGAGCAGCGCCGGCTTGTAGGTCGGATGTGCGCAGTTCTCGATGACCACCTTGGCACGGGCCTTGGGGCTGAGGCCGCGCAGATCGGCGAGGCCCTGCTCGGTGACGATCACCTGGACGTCGTGCTCGGTATGGTCGACGTGGGAGACCATCGGCACGATGCAGGAGATCGCGCCGCCCTTCGCCACCGAAGGCGTCATGAAGAACGAAATGTAGGCATTGCGGGCGAAGTCGCCCGAGCCGCCGATGCCGTTCATGATCGACGTGCCCATGATGTGAGTCGAGTTGACGTTGCCGTAGATGTCGGCCTCGATCATGCCGTTCATCGCGATCACGCCGAGACGGCGGATGACCTCCGGATGATTGGAGATCTCCTGCGGCCTGAGCACGATGCGCTCGCGGTAGAAGTCGAGATTGTCGAGGAAGTCCTTGGTCGCCTCCTCCGACAGCGACACCGCCGTGGCCGAGGCCATGGTCAGCTTGCCCGACTTGATCAGGGCCAGCATGCCGTCCTGCAGCACCTCGGTGTAGGCGGTCAGGTTCTCGAACGAGCCATGCTCGAGATCGGCCATCACCGCGTTGGCGACGTTGCCGACGCCGGACTGCAGCGGCAGCAGATTGGCCGGCAGACGGCCCTTCTTCACCTCGTGGCCGAGGAAGTCGAGGATGTGGCCGGCGATCTGCTTGGAGGTCTCGTCGGGCGGGCTGAAGGCGGTGCAGCGATCGCTGGCGTCGGTCTCGACGATCGCCACGATCTTGGAGGGATCGCAGTGGAAATAGGGCTCGCCGATGCGGTCGGCCGGGCTCACCATCGGGATCGGCTTGCGATGCGGCGGCAGATCGGTGCCGTAATAGATGTCGTGCATGCCGGCGAGCGACAGGCTCTGCCAGGAGTTCACCTCGAGGATGATCTTGTCGGCCTGATCGAGCCAGGTCTTGTTGTTGCCGACCGACGACGACGGGATCAGCCGGCCGTCCTCGAGCACGCCGGCGACTTCCACGACCGCCACGTCGAGCTTGCCGAGGAAGCCGAACCACACGAACTGCGCGACGTGGGAGAGATGGATGTCGATGTATTCCATCTCGCCGGCGTTGATGCGCTTGCGGCAGATCGGGTCGGACTGATAGGGCAGCCGCATCTCGATGCCGTCGACCTTGGCGAGGGCGCCGTCGAGCTCGGGCGCCGTCGAGGCGCCGGTCCACACCGACACCTTGAAGGGCTCGCCACGCCCGTGTGCCGCCTCGATGCGCTGCGCCAGCGCGATCGGCACCAATTTCGGGTAGCCGGCGCCGGTGAAGCCGCTCATGCCGACCGTCGACCCCGACGGGATGAGCGCGGCCGCTTCCGCCGCCGTCATGATCTTGGACTTGAGACCGGGATGAAGGACGCGGGAAGCGGACGTCTGAGTGGACATTTCGGTGAGGCCCTCCGGGCAGGTCGCGGCGGCCGCCGCGGAAACGGCGGATCGGCGTCCGCACCCTCCACGTCCGCCGCGCTCGCGACGGGCGGAGATGCGTCTGTCGATCCGATGCTCTGCCTAACCGCCGAGCCCCCGCCGAAGAAATCATACGAAAGATGGATCCAGCGACCAGGATTCGCCGGTCGGAGACCCCACAAACACCGTCAACGGCTTGATTTCAAAGAATTAGTGAGGTCCGACCGGGGGTGTTTCGAGCAAAAATTCTTGGCATGCGAAATTCGTATTACCGTTAGGAAAGATAATTCATTTTCGCATGACGTGACGATCGGAACGATCCTTCGCCGACGGCGACGGATGGGTGACGCGCCGGCGTCGCGGCGCTCGCCCGACGAGCGACGATCCGCCGGAGCGCAACCTCGCGCGCCACGTGCACGGCGACTTCGCCTCGTCTCGACCTCGTCTCCGATTGACTCGGGGGCCCGCGCCCTCTTATCTCGGCGGATCGACGGTCCCGCGACACCAACGCGGGCGAAGAGGGAATGCGGTTCGGATCGCCTCGTCGGGAGATCCGAGAAGCCGCGGCTGCCCCCGCAACTGTGAGCGGAGAGCGTCCCGCCGAAGGCCACTGGGGAAACCCGGGAAGGCGGCGCCGGACGCGATCGATCCGCGAGCCAGGAGACCTGCCGTCGAGCCACGAGACCCGGACCGCCGGAGGGGCGGAGAAGGAGAATCCATGTCGTCCGCATCCGATCCCGCCTCTCCGTCCACCCCCGCCCCGCTCGCCGACGCCCCGGTCACCGTGCTGGTGTGCACCTCGTGCCGCCGCGACGGCGACGCCGAGGACGGCCCCCGCGCCGGCGCCCGCCTGCACGAGGCGCTTTCGGCCGCCGCGCAGGGGCGCGACGACGTCCGCATCGTCGGCGTCGAGTGTCTCTCGGTGTGCAAGCGGCCGGTCACCGTCGGTTTCGCCGACCCGGCCAAATGGACCTACGTCTACGGCGAGTTCGACGACACCGCCGCCGCCGAGATCCTCGCCACAGCCGCGCTCTACGGCGCGACCGAGGACGGGCTCGTGCCGTGGAAGCAGCGCCCGACCGCCTTCAAGAAGGGCGTCGTCGCCCGCATCCCTCCGTTCTTCGCCGAGATCCGCCGATGACCGCCTATTCCAAGATCCCCGTCACCATCGTCACCGGCTTCCTCGGCGCCGGCAAGACGACGCTGATCCGCCACCTGATCGAGACCTCGCGCGGCCGCCGCCTCGCGCTGGTGATCAACGAGTTCGGCGACGTCGGCGTCGACGGCGAGATCCTGCGCGCCTGCTCGAACGACGCCTGCGGCGCGGACGCGATCGTCGAGCTGGCCAACGGCTGCCTGTGCTGCACCGTCGCCGACGATTTCCTGCCCGCCATCGAAGGTTTGCTCGCACTGCCGAACCGGCCCGACCACATCGTGGTGGAGACCTCCGGGCTCGCGCTGCCCAAGCCCTTGGTCAAGGCCTTCGACTGGCCGGAGGTGCGGGCCAAGCTGACCGTCGACGGCGTCGTCGCGGTGGTCGACGCCCGCGCGGTCGCCGACGGACGCTTCGCCGACGATCCCGCCGCCCTCCTCGCCGAGCGCGCCGCCGACGTCGCGATCGATCACGACAACCCGCTCGAGGAGGTCTACGAGGACCAGCTCCTCGCCGCCGATCTGGTCGTGCTCAACAAGGCCGATTTGATCGACGAGGCCGCCCTCGGCGCGGTGGAGAGCGAGATCCGCGCCGCCGTGCCGCGCGCCGTCAAGGTGCTGCGGGCCTCGGAGGGCCGGATCGACGCGGCCGTGGCGCTCGGGCTGGCGGCCGCCGCCGAAGACGATCTCGCCGCCCGTCCCTCCCATCACGACGGCGCCGACGCCCATCACGACCACGACGACTTCGTCACCTTCGTCGTCGACGTGCCGGCGGCGACCGATCCCGAAAGCCTCGTCGACGCGCTGCGCCGGGTCGCCGATGCGCACGACGTGCTGCGGATCAAGGGCTGGGTCGAGATCGCCGGCAAGCCGATGCGCCTCTTGGTCCAGGGCGTCGGCACCCGCTTCCAGTACCGCTACGACGGGCCATGGCGGCGCGACGCGCCGCGCGCCGGCCGGCTGGTGGTGATCGCCGAGCGCGGCCTCGACCAAGCGGCCGTACGCGCCGCGCGGACCGCCTGAGGGGGATCGGATGCACCTCGTCGCCGATCAGGTCCGTTCGCTCGACGAGACCGCGCGGGCGATCGATCTCGGCCAGACCGCCGGCGAGGTGGCGTTCCTCTCCTTTTCCGACAGCGATCTCGCGGTGGTGGCGGGTCTCGCCGAGACGATGGGCGAGCGCCTGCCGTCGCTGCGCCTCGCCTCGCTCGCCGATCTGCGTCATCCCTATTCGGTCGACCTGTGGCTCGACGCGGTCGGGCGGAAGGCGCGCTTCGTCCTCGTCCGCCTGCTCGGCGGGATGGACTGGTGGCGCTACGGCGTCGACGAACTCGCCAACGCCGCCCGCACGCACGGCTTCGATCTGGCGATCGTGCCCGGCGACGGTCGCGAGGACGAACGGCTCGATCGCGCCTCGACCCTGCCGATCGACGACCTGCGCCGGCTGTGGGCGTGGTTCCAGGAGGGCGGCCCCGACAACATCGGCTCCGCCTTGTCCTGGATCGCCGCTCGTCTCGGCCGTGAGGCGACCTGGGACGAGCCGCGTCCCCTGCCCGCCCACGGCGAATTCGTCGAGGCGCGGCGCGACGCGGATGCCGGCTCCGGAAATCCCCGCGAAGGCGACGTCCCGCTCGCCTTCGTCACCTTCTATCGATCGGTGTGGGCCGCCGCCGACACCGCTCCGATCGTCGCGCTCGCCGACGCGCTGGCTGAACGGGGTTTCCGGGTGCATGCGGAATACGTGTCGAGCCTCAAGGACGGTCGCGTGGTCGAGGGGCTGTCGCGCCGGCTCGAGGCGTCGAGACCGGCGGTGATCGTCAACACCACGGCCTTTTCCGCCCGCCTCGACGACGGCACGACCGTGCTCGACCGGGTCGGCGTGCCGGTGTTGCAGGCGATTCTCGCCACCAGCCCTCGCGATGCCTGGGCGGCATCGACCCGCGGCCTCTCGGCCGCCGACCTCGCGATGAACGTCGTGCTGCCCGAGGTCGACGGCCGCATCGCGGCGCGGGCGATCTCGTTCAAGGACCGCCGGCCGCGCTCGGACGTCCTGCAACATGCGTGCAACGTGCACGTCGCCGATGCCGACGGCGTCGCCGCCGTGGCCGATCTGGCGCACGCCTGGGTGCGGTTGGCGGAGACGCCGCGCGGAAAACGCCGCCTCGCCCTGGTGGTCTCGGACTATCCGGCCAAGGGCGGACGGACGGCCTATGCGGTCGGTCTCGATACCCCGGCGTCGATCTCGGCGATCGCCGAGGATCTGCGCGCGGCCGGCTACGACGTCGCCGCGCCGCCGGATCCGGCGGAGATCATGGCGCGGCTCGAAGGCCGCCTTCCGGCCGATCCGACCTCGCTTCCCGCCACGGACCTCTCCCCCGTCGTTCCCGGCGAGCGCAGCGAGGGAAGGGAACCCGTTCGAGCGCACCCCTTGCCGCAACGTCTGGATCCCCTTCCCCTCCGCCCCTGCGGGGCTTCGGCCGGGGATGACCGAGGAGGCGAAGCCTCTCATCTCTCTCTCTCGCTCACCGCCTATCGCACCCGCTTCGCCGCCCTTCCCGCCACGCTGCGGGACGCGATCGCGACCCACTGGGGCGATCCGGCCGACGACATGAACGTCGTCGACGGCGTCTTCCGTTTCCCGCACCTGGCGCTCGGCAAGCTGCTCGTGGCGGTTCAGCCCGATGGCGGCCGGCGCGACGCGCGCAAGGGCGAGTACCACGACACCACGCTGCCGCCGCGCCACGGCTACGTCGCCTTCTATTTCTGGCTGCGCGAAACGCTCGGCGTCGACGCGCTGATCCATCTCGGCACCCACGGCACGCTCGAATGGCTGCCCGGCAAGGCCGCCGCACCGTCGACCGCCTGCGCGCCCACCGCTCTGCTCGGCGCGCTGCCGGTCGTCTACCCGTTCGTCGTCAACAATCCCGGCGAGGCGGCGCAGGCGAAACGCCGGCTCGGCGCCGTCACCGTCGGCCACATGACGCCGCCGCTCGCCCGCGCCGGCAGCCACGGCGCCGCCGCCGAGCTCGAGGCGCTGCTCGACGAATTCTCGCAGGCGCAGACCCTCGATTTCCGCCGCGCCAAGCATCTCGCCGCGACCATCCTGGAGCGCGCCCGCGACACCGGCCTCGCCGCCGAAAGCGGCATCCCCGAGGGCGCCGACGACGCCGAGGCACTGACCAAGCTCGACGCCTGGCTCTGCGATCTCAAGGACGCGCGCATCTCCGACGGCCTGCACGTCTTCGCCCGCGCCGCCTCACCGGCCTTGCGCGAACAGGCGGTCGAGGCGCTCTCCGAGGGCCTCTCGCCCGCGGCGACCGCCGACCTCCCCGCCCGCCTCGAAGACTGCGCGACGGCCGAACGCGACGGACTGCTTTCCGCCCTCGACGGTCGGTTCGTGTCTCCCGGCCCGGCCGGAGCGCCGGCGCGCGGGCGGCTCGACGTGTTGCCGACGGGGCGCAATCTCTATGCCGTCGACCCGCGCGGGGTGCCGACCCGCACCGCCTGGGAGATCGGCCGGCGCACGGCGGAAGAGGTCGTCGCCCGTCACGTTCAGGATCACGGCGATTGGCCGCGCGCGATCGTGCTCGATCTGTGGGGCTCGGCAACCATGCGCACCGGCGGCGACGATCTCGCTCAAGCCTTCGCGCTGATGGGGGTGCGTCCGCGCTGGGACGCGGCGACCGCCCGCGTCTCCGGCTTCGAGATTCAGGTCCCCGCCAAGCTCGGCCGGCCGCGCGTCGACGTGACGTTGCGCGTTTCCGGCCTGTTCCGCGACGTGTTCGAGACCCAGATCGCCCTCTTCGACGAAGCGGTGCGCGCCGTCGCCGCCCTCGACGAGGACGACGACGACAATCCGCTCGCGAGTGCCCGCCGCGCCTCCGGCGGCGCGATCGAGGCCGGTTTCCGTGTCTTCGGCACCGCGCCGGGGGCCTACGGCGTCGGTCTCTCCGCCCGCATCGCGACCGGGACGTGGGCCGACCGCGCCGAACTCGGCGAGGCTTGGCTCGCCGCTTCGGCGCATGCTTACGGCCGTGACGCCGACGGCATTGCCCTACCGGAGGCGCTCGCCGCCCGCGTCGCGACCGCCGACG
>JAAYVT010000653.1 GCA_012517025.1 Phyllobacteriaceae bacterium
AGGCGCCAACTGGTCTTCCAGATCGGCGCGGCGACCACGTAGGCTACCGCCATGCGGTGCGCGCCGGTTCCGAGCACGCCGATCGACAGCGTGCGGCGGTCCTTGGCGCGGTTCTCGGCGAGGCCGGTCAGCGCCCGGTCGATCTGGTCGCGGGTCTGCGGGTCGGTGAAGGCGAGGGCGGTCACGTCCTCGAACACCGCCTGCACCAGCCCCTTGTCGGTCATCAGCGACAGGCGATGACGCACCGTCGTCTCGCGGCCGTCGGGGCTCGTCACCGTCTGCGGCTCGACCCGGAAGATGCGGCCCTTGGCGGCCACCGGCCCGGAGATCTCGACCTCGGCGCCGACCAGCGCGTTGGCGAGATCGGTCGGAGAGGCGAGGGCGTCGCGATCGAACGGCAGGTCGCGGAAGAGTTCGGAGAGCGGTTCGCGGCCGGGCAGGCTGATCGGGCCGACGGCGCCGGCGGCGTCGAACACGGTCAGGCTCTTCAGCACGTCGTCGACCTGATCGAGCCGGATCGGCAGGGCGATCGTCGATCCGGCGGTCGCGGTGCCCTCGTGGGTGAACTGGGCGAGGCCGGCGGTGGAGAGCACCACCCGCGTCAACGGCAGATCGGCCGCGTCCGCAGGGTCGGGCGCCACCGCCAGCACCAGGAGCGGGACCGAGAGCGCGAAGCCGAAGGAGCGAAGGGGCGACGAGGAGAGCATGTGCGACGTCCTCCGATGGGAACGACTCAGCGTCGATCGCGCTCGCGGCCACATCGTGGCGGCTCGGCGCGCCGCGTCGTCGTCGGACGGGGACGGCGGCGTCGACGGATCCGCCGCGAGTGTCGCCGGGCGGGCGCGAATCCCGGGAATCCGGCGCCTCGGCGGGGATCGGGAGACGCGCTCGGCGGCGTTTCGGCGCAGCGTCTTTCGCCGTGCCGGCGGGGGGAGGGTGCGACGCTCGGTCTCGGGGCTGGCGGGCGCCGCGTCGCTTTCCTGCCCGACTTTCGTACATCTATTGAAAATGTAAGTTCATACTTATATTCGCAATCGATGTTTGGGGTTCGCCACGCCGTCCATTCGGCTCGATCGGCCCCGCTCCCGACAGAGGACGTCGACCATCATGATCGATCCGACATTCGTGGAGCTGTCGCGCTGGCAGTTCGCCGCGACGGCGCTCTACCATTTTCTGTTCGTCCCCCTGACCCTCGGGATTTCCTGGCTCCTGGTCATCATGGAGACCGTCTACGTGATGACGGGCAAGGAAATCTACAAGGACATGACCAAGTTCTGGGGAAAGTTGTTCGGCATCAACTTCGCCCTCGGCGTCACCACCGGTCTGACGATGGAGTTCGAGTTCGGGACCAATTGGTCTTACTACTCGCACTACGTCGGCGACGTGTTCGGTGCGCCGCTGGCGATCGAAGGCCTGATGGCCTTCTTTTTGGAATCGACCTTCATCGGCCTGTTTTTCCTGGGCTGGGACAAGCTCTCCAAGCGCAAGCATCTCGCCGTGACCTTCTTCACTGCGCTCGGCTCGAACCTCTCGGCGTTGTGGATCCTGGTGGCCAACGGCTGGATGCAGAATCCGGTCGGCGCGGTGTTCTCGCCCGAGACCATGCGGATGGAGATGCAGTCCTTCGCGGCTGTGTTCCTGAACCCGGTGGCGCAGGTCAAGTTCGTCCACACCGTCGCCGCCGGTTACGTCACCGCCTCGGTGTTCGTGATGGCGATCTCGGCCTGGTACATGCTGAAGGGCCGCGATCTTCCCTTCGCCCGCCGCTCCTTCGCGGTGGCGGTCGGCTTCGGCCTCGCTTCGGCGCTATCGGTGATCGTGCTCGGTGACGAGAGCGGCTACGAGCTCGGCGACGTCCAGAAGGTCAAGCTCGCCGCCATCGAGGCGGAGTGGAAGACCGAACCGGCGCCGGCTTCCTTCACGCTCTTCGGCTTTCCGAGCCAGGAGGGCCGCGAGACGGCGAGCGCGATCAAGATCCCGTGGGCGCTCGGCCTGATCGCCACCCGCTCGATCGACAAGCAGGTGACCGGCCTCGCCGACCTCGAAAAGCAGCACGCCGAGCGCATCCGTTCCGGCGTGATCGGCTACGGCGCGCTGGAGAAAATCCGCGCCGGCGACAAGAGTGCGGAGACCCGCGCCCTGTTCGACGCGCACGTCAAGGACATCGGTTACGGCCTGCTCCTCAAGCAGTTCGTCGCCGATCCGGCGCAGGCGACCGACCCGCAGATCGCGGAAGCGGCGCGCGGCACCATCCCGACGGTGTGGCCGTTGTTCTGGGCCTTCCGCATCATGGTCGGCCTCGGTTTCCTGATGCTCTTCACCTTCGCGGTCGGCTTCTGGCTCAACGCCTCGCGCCGGCTCGAGCAGAACCGGTGGTTCCTGCGGCTCGCCTTCGTGATGTTGCCGGCGCCGTGGATCGCCTGCGAACTCGGTTGGTTCACCGCCGAATTCGGGCGCCAGCCCTGGGCGATCGGCGAGGTGCTGCCGACCTTCCTGGCGACCTCCAGCCTGACCTCCGGCGATCTGATCTTCTCGCTCGCCGGTTTCCTGACCTTCTACACTCTGCTGTTGGTGATCGAGATCTTCTTGATGGTGAAATACGCCCGCCTCGGTCCGAGTTCGCTCGGGCTCGGTCGCTACCACTTCGAGCGTGACGGCCTCGCCGCCACTCCCGCCGAATGAGCCGGAGGAGACCGACATGCTCGATTACGAAACCCTGAAATTCGTCTGGTGGATCCTGGTCGGGGCGCTGCTCTTCGGCTTCGCGATCACCGACGGCATGGACATGGGCGTGGGGACCCTCTTGCCCTTCGTCGGCAGGACCGACACCGAACGGCGCATCGCCATCAACACCGTCGGCCCGCACTGGGACGGCAACCAAGTGTGGTTCATCACCGCCGGCGGCGCCATCTTCGCCGCGTGGCCGGCGGTCTACGCCGCCGCCTTCTCCGGCTTCTACATGGCGATGCTGTTGGTGCTGTTCGCCCTGTTCTTCCGACCGGTCGGCTTCGACTATCGCTCGAAGATCGAGAACGACACTTGGCGCACCGCCTGGGACTGGGGCCTGTTCGCCGGCGGTGCGATCCCGGCGCTGATCTTCGGCGTCGCCTTCGGCAACCTGCTGCAGGGCGTGCCCTTCCGCCTCGACGAGTTGCTGCGCGCCCATTACCAGGGCTCGCTGTTGACGGCGCTGCTGCCGCTGCTCAACCCCTTCGCCCTGCTCGCCGGTCTGATCAGCCTCGGCATGCTCGCCGTCCACGGCGGCGTCTGGCTGCAGCTCAGGGCCTCCGGGGCGGTGGCGGAGCGGTCGCGGGCGATCGTGATGCGGCTCGCCCCCCTCGTCGCGGTGCTGTTCGCGCTCGCCGGGGTGTGGGTGGCGCTCGGCATCGACGGCTGGCGGATCGTCTCCGAGCCGGCGCACGGCGCGCTCCCCAACCCGCTCGCCAAGGAGGTCGTCCGCGCCCCCGGCGCTTGGCTCGACGTCTATCGGCGGATGCCGGTGTCGATGGTGGTGCCGATCGTCGGTCTCGTCGCGCCGCTCCTGACGGCGCTCCTCGCCAAGGCCGCCCGGCCCGGCCTCGCCTTCGTGACGAGCGCTCTCGGCATGGTCGGCATCATCGGCACGGCGGGCATCTCGATGTTCCCGTTCGTCATGCCGTCGACCCTCGACGTCAAGTCGAGCCTGACGGTGTGGGACGCCTCCTCGAGCCACCTCACCCTGACGGTGATGTTCTGGGCGGTGGTGATCTTCCTGCCCATCGTGCTCGCCTACACGGTGTGGTGTTACGCCAACATGTGGGGGCGGGTGACGGCGTCGGAAATCGAGACCCGCGCCCATTCGGCCTACTGAACGAGGAGATCGGCTCATGTGGTACTTCGCCTGGATCCTCGGGGTCACCGCCGCGGCGGCGATCGGGGTGATCAACGTGATGTGGTACGAGTTCCAGGACGGGCTCGACCGCGACGGCTCGTCCGACTGAGACGGGAACGCCTCGGTCGCAGGCGTCGGCGAGCGGGGAATCCGACACCGGAGCGGACTGCCGTGGTCCGCTCCGGTTTGCGTTCATGGGAGCCGCCGCCTTGATTTCCTCCGCTTCGCCGAACCGGTCCGCGCGCACGCGGCTCCTCGCCTCGCTTGCGCCGGTGGTCGGGTGGCGCGCGGCGGGAACGAGCGCGGCGGCGGCGGTCGGCGGCGTCGCGGCGGTCGGCTTCGCCGGCGTGTTGGCGCGCACCGTCGACGTGGTCGTCTTTCGCGGCGCCGGCGTCGACGACTTGGTCGCGCCGCTGACGCTGCTCGCCGCCGTCGGCGGGGTGCGGGCGGTGGCGACGTGGGGCGCCGATCGCCTCGGCTTCGAGGCCGCGGCGCGGGTGCGCCGGCATCTCTTCGCCCGGCTCCTGACGCGCGTCGCCGAGATCGGTCCGGTTCGCCTCGCCGACCGCGAGCACGACGACAGCGTCGCCACCCTGACCGAGGCGGTCGACGGCGTCGCGCCGCTGTGGCGGTCGTGGATCCCGGCGGCGACGCGGGCGGCGGTGGTGCCGCTGGTGGTGCTCGCCGTCGTCGGCTTCGCCGATCCGCTCGCCGCC
>JAAYVT010000654.1 GCA_012517025.1 Phyllobacteriaceae bacterium
AAGCCGCGACAGGCGGCGACGTCGTAGCCGGTGGCGGCGAAGGCGTTCGCCGGACAGGCGGAAAGGCAGGGCCGACCGACACAGCTCGCGCACGGCGAGGCTTGCGTCGGGGCTTCCTCCCCGAGATCTTCGGTCGTGACGATCGCGCCGCGAAAGCCGTGCCAGAGCCCGACCTCGGCATCGATCGAGAGGCCGAGCGGCGACGCCGTCAGCCCCTCCGCCCGCATCCCCCAGCGCTGGAACGGCCGGAACGGCGGCCCCGCGAAGGGAAAGACGGCGAAGCCCCCGAAACGCTCGGCGAGCTCGCCGATCACCCGGGTGGACCAGCGATCGAGCGGATCGGCCCGCCCGTCGCCCCGCTCCAACGAGCCCGCGAAGGCCGCCCAGCCGTCGCGACCGCGCCAGCCGACGAGCAACACCGAGACCGCCGGACGGCCGTCCGGCAGCGTCGCGATCCCGTCCTGCGGACCGAGCCGCACCACGCCGCGCGGCGAGAGCCCGGCGGCGCGCACCGCCGCCTCGAGCGTCGCGCGCCGGTTCGGATCGAACGCGTCGTCGGGCATGTCCGTCACCATGGTCCGTAGGTGCCGACGAGATGGACGAGAAGGGCTCCGACGGCGAGCAGCGCCAGCCCCCGCCCGATCCGCCGGCCCCACACCTCGATCGCATCCTCGCCGGACGCGTCGGCCGCCGAGAAATGCGCGACCACACGGTCGGTGGTGGCCTGGGCGGTGCGGGCGAAGGCCGAGCTTCCGATCACCTCGCCGTCGCGCGCGACCGCCGCGAGCGCCGCCTCCGCGGCTCGCCGCCGCTCGTCCTCGATCTCGTCGCGTCGGTTCATCGCGCCGCCTCCCCTCCGCAAGATGCCTCTCGGCCCCGGCGCCGGCAAGCCGTCGGCGGCGGAAGATTCCCCGTCGGCGATCCGATCGCCGGCTCGCGCCGCCGTCGCCTCGGCGTCGCTCCGGAGTGCTCGGAACGGCATCAGACATGCGGCACACATACATGCGAGTCGACCTCCCGGGCCGGCGAGAACACGCCCGGAATGCAACCCGAACACATCTCGAAGCACCCCCGCCGCCGCGCCCGACCGCTCGCGCGGCCGGCCGTCACGGCTTCAGCGTCTCGACGTAGGCGACGATGTCGGCGATCTCGACCCGCGACAGGTGGAGGTCCGGCATCTTGCCGTGCACCGTCTCCGGCTGGGCGAGATAGGCGGCGAGCGCCTCCGGGGTGCGCGCCGCCTCGCCGGTGAGCGCGAAGAAGCTCGGCGCGTCGCTCGACGCGCGGGTCTGGTCGGCCGCCACCACGTGACAACTCGCGCACCAGCGTTTCGCCAACACCTCGCCGCGCGCCGCCACCCCGTCGGCCGCCATCGCCGCTCCCGAGGTGAGGAGAAAGACCAGGACCGCCGCCCCGGCTCCGAACGTCCTGCCGCCGATCATGACCGTTCCTCCGTGTCTTCTGCGGGCGAAAGCCCGTTCTTTCCCGAGACTCTAGGCGGTGCGCGCGCCGCGCACCATCGGGAAAAGTCCGCCGGTCGAAATCACGGGGGACGCCCTCCCGTCCCGCCCCCGACGTCGACCGCCGGAAGCACACGGACGCAGGCGCGGCCGATCCGCCGCACGCCGGTCACGCCCGCCGTGCCGACGCGCCGGCCCCTTCGGACGCGGTCCCGCGAACAGCCCCATTGACTCTCGACGCGCTTCTCGAGAGAACAAATAAAGAACACGAAGGAGAGACTCGATGTCCGCCCTCGCCACGCCCGATCGCCTCGCCGACCTGCGCCGCGCCGTCGCCGTCCTCGAGGGACGTCTGCCGACCGGCATGGCGCCGTCCGCGCGCGGCGACGATCCGACCGGCGATCTCGCTCTGCCCCTCGGCCTCGCCGCCCTCGACGGCCGCCTCGGCCCCGCCGGCGGCCTCGCCTTCGGCGCCCTGCACGAGATCGTCAGCGACGACGGCCGCGACGCCGCCGCAGTCGCCGGCTTCGCGAGCGCTCTCCTCGTCCGCCTGCTCGATCGTCGCGACGGCCGTCTGGTGTGGATCTCCACCGCCGAGGCGCGTCGCGAGAGCGGAGCTCTCCATGCCCCCGGGCTGCGCCTGTTCGGCCTCGATCCCGGCCGTCTCGTCGAGGTGACGGCGGAGCGCCCGGAGGAGGCCTTGTGGGCCTTCGAGGAAGCCCTCGGCTGTCGCGGTACGGCGGCGGTGGTCGCCGAAATCCCCGGCCGACCGGCCGCCCTCGACCTCACCGCCACCCGCCGTCTCGCCCTGCGCGCCGCCCCCCTCGGCACCCGCGCCGACGGCGGTTTCGGCCTGCTGCTGCGGGTCGGCGGCCCCGCCCAGACCACCGCCGCGGCGACCCGCTGGCGCGTCTCCGCCGCCCCCTCGCGCCCCTTCGACGGCTTTTCCGACGGCCTCGGCCGCCCCGCCTTCCGCCTCGATCTCGAAAAGAACCGCGACGGCCGTCTCGGCCGCTTCGATCTGGAGTGGGACCCCCATGCCCGACGCTTCGGTGCCCTCCCGTCGCATTCTGGCCGTGTCGCTGCCGAGCCTTCCGACCGACCGGCTGCGGCGGCGAACGGACGTCTCCTCGCCTTCCCCGGCGCCGGCCGCGCCTGAGCAAAGTGCCGCCCCGCTCGCCGTATTCGCCCGGGTCGGCGCCGCCTTCCGTCTGGCGGCGGTCGACGCGAGCGCCCGCGCCCTCGGCCTCGCCCCCGGCATGGCCGTCGCCGACGCCCGCGCCCGCGTGCCGACCTTGCGTCTCGTCGAGCGCGACGCCGACGGCGAGGCCGCGACCCTGGTGGCGATCGCCGAACGCTGCGACCGGTTCACCCCGCTGGTCGGCCTCGACGACGCCTTCGACGGCGCCCCCGGCCTGTTCCTCGACGCGACCGGCGTCGCCCATCTCTTCGGCGGCGAGGAAACCTTCGCCGCCGAGGTCGTCCGCGATCTCGCCCGCCTCGGCTTCACCGCCCGCGTCGCGATCGCCGAGACCCCGGCCGCCGCCCGCGCCCTCGCCCGTCACGGCGGCGACGCCGAAACGCCCCGCGTCCTTGCCGCCGGCGCGGCGGCGACCGCACTCGCCCCCCTGCCGATCGCCGCGATCGATCCCGACGGCGACCGCGTCGCCCGCCTCGCCCGGGTGGGGCTCACCCGCGTC
>JAAYVT010000655.1 GCA_012517025.1 Phyllobacteriaceae bacterium
GGCGAAGGGTTGCGCCCCGGATTACGTCGAAGACGACGCCGACGCGGCGACCGACGCCGCGCTGATCGCCGAGGCCGTCGCCCTCGCCGCGATCGCCGAGGTGGTGATCCTGGCGCTCGGCGAGCCGGCGTCGCTCTCCGGTGAGGCGGCGAGCCGGGCGAACCCGACCCTCACCGGCCGACAGGCCGAACTCGCCGACCGCATCCTGGTGCTCGGCCGGCCGACGGTGATCGTGATGACCTGCGGCCGTCCGTTGATCGAGACCGATCTGATCGAACGCGCAGACGCCACCCTCGTCGCCTGGTATCCGGGCTCGGAGGGCGGTCGCGCGATCGGCGAGGTGCTCTCCGGCGCCGCCGCGCCGGGCGGTCGCCTGCCGGTCTCCTGGCCGATCGACGTCGGCCAGATCCCGGTGTTCTACGGCGAACGGCCGAGCGGTCGGCCCTTCGTGCCGGGCGAGCACTTCACCACGCAGTACGTCGACGCTCCCAACGCCCCGCTCTTTCCCTTCGGCCACGGGCTTTCCTACACGCGCTTCGATCTCGCCCCGCCGGTGCCGTCGGCGACCGCCTTCCGCGCCGGGGACGGCGTGTCGGTGAAGACGCGGGTGACCAACACGGGCGAGCGGGCCGGCGCGATCACGGTGTTCCTGTTCTCGCGCGACGTCGTCGCCTCGACCTCGCGGCCGGTGCTGGAACTGAAGCGGTTCGAGACCGTGGATCTCGCTCCGGGCGAGACGCGCGAGCTTGTCTTCGGCCTCACCGCCGACGACTTCGCCCTGCTCGGGCCGGATCTGCAGCCGCGGTTGGAACCCGGCCGCTTCGATCTCTCGGTCGGCTTCTCGGCCGATCGGGCGGTTCTGAAGACGGTGTCGGTGGAGCTTCTACCCGAGCCGGCGGTCGCCTGAGGTTCACACCGTCGGCCGCACCGGCGGCAGGAACACCGCGACCGTGAACGAGACGGCGGCGGCGACCATGACGACGAGCGTCGCCGTGTTCCCGCCGAGCCCGGCCGCGACCACGGCGAAGCCCATGCCGCCGACCTGCTGGGCGATGCCGATCCAGGCGGAGGCCTGTCCCGCCATTTCCGGGAACGGCCGCATGCCGATCGCCGTCGCCATCGGTTGGGCGAGGCCCCAGCCGACGTAATAGGGGAAGAGCGCGACCAGCAGCACCGCCCAATGCGCCGCCCCGGCGAGGACGAACGCCAGCGGCGCGGTGGTGCCGACGATCATCGCCGCCGCCGCGATCCGCAGCACCCGCTGCGGCGTCATGTGGCGGGCGAGCCGCATCGCGATCATGCCGCCGAGGAGGAAGCCGATCGCCCCGGCGGTATAGACCCACGACGCCTCGACCTTGGAATAGCCGAGCCGGCCGACCAACAGGAAGGCCGAGGTGGTGAGCCAGGAATAGAGCGCGCCGTAGCCGGTGCCGACCGCCAGACACCCGACCACGAAGGCGCGGGTGCGCGAGAAATGGCCGAGCGCCTTGACGATCGACACCCGATCGGCGCCGTGGACGTGCGCCGGTCGCGTCTCCGGCAGCCGCAGGAGCAGCGTGACGAGCAGCACCACGGCATAGATCACCAGCGTCCCGAGCGCCCCGCGCCAGCCGGCGAAGCCGGAGGCGAGCGTGCCGACGAAGGGCGCGGCGATCGGCGCCACCCCGAAGAGGGCCCCGACCTTGGCCAGCGCCCGGCCGGCGTGCTCGCTCGGCACGGTGTCGCGGATCAGCGTGCGCGCCACGATCGGCCCGGTCGCCTCCGCCCCGCCCTGAACGAAGCGGGCGATCACCAAGAGGTCGAGCGACGGCGAGGTGATCGCCACGATCGCCGCGACGAGATAGACGGCGGTGCCGATCAGCGCCACCGGCCGCCGGCCGTATCGATCGGCGAGCCGGCCGAGAAACAGGTGGGCGAGCGCGAAACCGAAGGTGAAGGCGAGCATGGTGCGTTGGACGCCCGCCACCTCGACCCCGAAGTCGCGGCCGAGATCGACCATCGCGGTCAGATAGACGTCGGTGGAGAAGGGCAGGAGCCCGAGCATGCCGGCGGCCAGCCGCGTGATCGTCGGCGAGGCGCCGTCGGCGGTGGGGCGCGCGGCCGGCGGCAGATCGAGGCGGGCGGAGGCGGTCATCGGCACCATCGAGGATCGTCGGGAAGGAGAGACGCACCCGCGCCTCGCGATCCTCGATCGATAGCCGGTTTCCCAGTTTCTCGCACGCGCGAAAACGACGGCCGGGACGATCTCACGCGCCCCGGCCCTCCGGTCTCGGTACGTCGTTCGACCTCACCCGAAGGCGATCACCAACGCGTCGTCGCCGGCGAGCGTCAGCCGCTTGCCGACGATCTCGCCGTCGCGTCCGCCCTTGGCCGA
>JAAYVT010000656.1 GCA_012517025.1 Phyllobacteriaceae bacterium
CGTCGACACCGGTCGCAACTTCACCTGCCACGGTTATTTCGACACCCTGGGCTTCCAGGCGGTCGAGGGCGGTTTCGCCACGGAAAAGGCCTGCGCCTTCCCCGACTGGACCGAGGTTTCGGTGGCGGACGAGACCGGCCTCTACGCCGCGACGGAAGCGGGCGGATCGGCCGGGCGGCGCGTCGGCTGAGATCGGCGGAGCGCCGGGCGAACGATCCGTCGGACCGTTCGCCCCAGGCGATCCTCCCCTATCCTTTCGGACAGGTCGGCCCTCACGACGAGCGTCGCGACCTGCGAACGAGCCGCCCGCGCGCGCGGCGGAGCGACTAGGAATCGTCCGAACGAAAGGACGTCCCCATGTCGCCCCACACGCCGTCGTCGGTCCACGAAATTCCGTCTCGGATGCGCGAGCCGGTCCGGCCCGCCGGCGATTCTCCCTCCGACGGCGAACGGCGGCGGACGACGGTCGCCCGGGAAGACGGGCCGTCCGTCTCGGGCGGATCGCGCTTCTCGCTCGGTCTTCTGCGTCGCGCCGGGAAACCCCGGCGTCCGCTCGACGGACGTCGTCGTCGCTATGTGATCACCTTCGCGATCGCCCTCGGGGTGATCTGGGTGCCGGTCGCGACCTTTCTGGTGACGGCGCCGCCGAGCTTCGAATCGCAGGTCGGCCTCATTCTGCCGGGCGCCGGCGCCTCGACCTCGATCAATCTGTCGGAGATCGGTCAGGCGACGTCGTCGGCGCCGCCGGCCTACGCCAGCTCGTCGCTCAGCCCGACCGTCACCTACAAGAACCTGCTCCTCTCCGACGTCGTCCTCGACCGGGCGGCGACGACGTTGCGGGTGCCCACGCCGTCGATCGGCAAACCGGTGATCAAGCTCGTCGACGAGACCAGCCTCATCCGCTTCACCATGAAGGGACGCACGCCGGCGGAGGCCTTCGATCGCGCGCGGGCGGTGCTCGAGGCCTTCCAAGGCGCGCTCGACACCTTGCGCGACGACGAGATCCGGCGCCGCCAACACTCCACCACCGACGCCGTCGGCCAATACGCCGAGAGCGTGCGCTCGATCCGCAGCCGCATCGGCGAGCTGCAGGTCGCCTCGGGACTCAACTCGACCACCCAATACGACGGCATGGTCGCCGCCGCCGAGACGTTGCGGGCCCGGCTGGTCGAGGCACGCGCCGCCTGGGAGGACGCCGCCGGCGCGGTCGACGCCCTCGTCGCCTCGCTCGGCATCAAGCCCGACGTCGCGGCCAAGACGATCCGGCTGCACGCCGATCCCGAGTTCAACGCCTTGATGGCGTCGGTCGGCAAGGCGGCGGCGGAGACGGCCGAATTCGGTGCCCGTTTCGGTCCGCGTCATCCGGTGATGATGGCGGCCCGTGCCCGCCTCGACGGGGCCACGGCGCAGGCGCTGCGACGCGCGATCACCCTGACCGGATTACCGGAAACCGCCCTGATCCGCGAGATCGACCGCTCCGCCAGCGGCAATCGCGGCGAGCTCCTGTCGAAGCTGATCACGCTCGCCGCCGATCGCGACGGCAAGGCGTCGGAGATGCAGTCGTTGAAGGCCGACTACGAGCGGGCGGAGACGCGAGTGCGGACGCTGCTCGAGCCGGCGACCCGGCTCGGCAGTCTCGACCGCGACTACAAGATCGCCGAAGCGGTGTTCGCCTCCGCGCTCGCCCGGATCGACACCGTCAAGGCCGACGTCTTCGCCTCCTATCCGATGACCCAGATCCTGGAACCCCCGACCCGGCCGGAGGCGCCGTCGCGTCTGCGTCAGCTCCTCGCCGTGGTCGGCGGCCTCGCCGCGACGGGCTGTTTCGGGCTCGGCCTCTTCCTCGCCTGGATGCGGCATGGGATCATCGATCGGCTGATCGACCTGCGGCGGCGTCCCGAGGCCACCGCCCGCGAGCCGGTCGGCGACGCCGGCCTCCTCCCCGCGTGAGCGCCATGCCCGATCGGACCCTCCCGGAGGCGCTCGTCCACTGGACGATCGTCCTCACCTGGCTCTTCTATGCGGTCGGCGGCCTCTACGTCGCCGGCCCCGTCCTGGTCTGGACCCTCGGCGCCCTCGCGGCGCTGTCGCTGTTTCTCGGCCCGGCCCTCGGTCCGACCCTGCGCGCCGCCGGGCCGGTGCCCCCGCTCGCCGTCGCTTGGATCGTCGGCATGGCTGTGATGCTGGTGGCGCTGTGGATCGGCCACCTCCAGTGGGATCTCGGCGCGGCGATGTTGATCAAATCGACGGTCGGCTGGGCCAAGGGCTGGGCGATGATCGCCGTCTTGATCACCGCCGGCGCGGTGCTGCCGATCCGTCGGGGCGTCCTGGTGCGGGCTCAATGCGGACTGGCGGCGGTCACGCTGTCGGTGCTGCCGGGCCTGCTCGTCGCGCCGCTGCTGGGGCTGCCGCCGAAGCTCTTCACCTCGCCGCTCGAGGTGGTCGGCGGCCCCGGTCCCGAATATTTCTCGGTCTACCTCTACACGATCGACCCCGAGGTCGGCGCCGCGCGCTGGCAGTTCTACGCGCCGTGGTCGCCTTTCGCCGGCATGCTCGGGGTGGCGATCATCCTCTTCGCGCTCGAGGAACCGCGACACGGCCGGCGTCTCCTCGGTCACCTCGCCGGGCTCGCGATGATCTTCCTGTCGGCCTCGCGCATGAGCCTCGTCGCGCTCGTCGTGTGTTTCGCCCTGCCGCGCCTCGCCCCTTTCGCCGGCCGCGCCGGAACCTGGATCGCCGCGGCGGTGGCCGCCGCCGCCCTGGCGGTGGTCGGACCGCTGGTCGCAACGATCGTCGACGACGCGATCCGCTCCTTCAACGGCGCGCGGGCGAGCAGCTCGCGGGTGCGCTCGCTGTTGCAGCAGATCGCCTGGAATCGCTGGCAGTCGGAAGCGATCTGGTTCGGCCACGGCACGGTGGAACGCGGCCCGCACATGGTCGAATTCATGCCGATCGGCAGCCATGACACTTGGTACGGCCTGCTCTTCGTCAAAGGCGTCTTCGGCGTCGTCGCGCTCGCCGTGCCGATGATCTGGCACTTCGCGGTGACCCTCGGCGACGCGGTGCGCGGGCCTCGCGGCCGGCTGCCGTTCGGGTTGATGCTGCTGCTCACCATCCTGACCTTCGGCGAGAATCTCGAGATCGAGATCTATCTGTTCTGGCCGGCCTTCCTGCTCCTCGGCATCCACCTGCGCGAGATGGAGGGTCGCTCGCCCTCTCCCGCCGTCGCCTGAACCGATGGGGCTTCTGCCGCGCGAGCCCCCGATGCACGGCGGCGGCGCGCGCCCTCACCCACACGGGAAGCGATCACGACCGCGAGCGGATCCGGGTCGTCGCCACACCCTCCCACCGTCGCGTCGATCCGCCTCGACGTCAAACGCCGAAGAGCCGGATCTCGGGCGAGATCCGGCTCTTCGCGACGCCTGGGGAACGAGCCTCGGCCCGGCGAGCGCCTCGCGACGCCCACCGGGTGGAAGAGCGGCTCACGCCGCTCGGTCCTCGACGAGGGCGGGTGCCGCGCCGAGCGACGCCAGCAGGGCCTGCCAATTCCGCGCGAACCGTCCTTCCGCCGCCGCCGCGTGCAGGCGCGCCCGCCGCACTCCGGCGTCGAGATCCGTCGTCGGCAGGCGGGAAAGGACCTCCGCCCAGCCGAAATGCGATCCGTCGCCGACCCCGATCGCACCGGCGCGGACGTGACCGGCGAGGGCGTCGGCGGTCGAGGCGATCAGCGGCCGGCCGGCGGCGAAGGCCTCGAGCGCGACCAGCCCGTAGGGCTCCCAGCGCGACGGCATCACCACCGCGTCGCAACGCGCCATCGCCCCGGCGACGTCGGCGGTGAAGCCGTGGAACACGATCCGCCGATCGCCGCCGGCCCGCCGAAAGAGGCTCTCCCGCTCCGGACCGTCGCCGAAGAGATGCAGTTCGAGACCGGGCACCTCGGCGAGGCGGAACGCGTCGACGACGATGTCGAAGCCCTTCTGGCGATCGAGACGGCCGATCGCCGCGAGTTTCGTCACCCCGCCGGGACGGCGCGGCGCCACCGCGAAGAACGGCTCGAGATCGACGCAAGGCGGCACGACGGCGAGCGCGTCGGGCGCCACGAAGCGCCGGCGGGCGAGCCAACCGGCCTGCTCCTCGGAAACCGCCGCGACCCGATCGAACAGGGAATAGGCGGTGCGCAGCAGCGCGGCGAAGCGTTCGGGAGCGTCCACCTTCAGGGCGTGGAAGCGCTCCGAATAGCTGTGCTCGACGTGGATCAACGGCGCGGTGGGGAAAGCCGCCCGGAGCGCGGTCAGCAACGGCAGGTTCGACCAGCAGATGCTGAGATGGGAGACGACGACGTCGGCGGCGATCTGCGGCGGCGTCAGTCGCCCCCGCTTCACCGTCTCCACTCGATGCACGCCGAAACGGGCGAAGGCGGGCGAGCGGGCGATGTGCTCGATGAGACGGGTGACGCCGCCGGGCGAGACGTCGTCGACGAGATGAACGACGGAAGGGATCATGGGGTTCGTCCTCGCGGAAAGGGATCAATGGGCGGCGGCGGAGCGCAGCCGGGCTTCGATCAGGCGGCCGCCGACCCCACCGAAGAGGTTCAGGACCTCGGCGGCGAGCGCCGTCACCAGCGTCTTCACCGGCTCGCGCGCGAGCGGCGCCCGCGAGGCGGCGAGCGAGGCGCGCGACAGACGCACCGCCTCGCCGCCCTGATGCAGCGACACCGCCCGGCGGGCGAGATAGCGCAGTTGATAGGCGGTCGCCGCCGCGCCGTGGCGCTCGACCAGATCGGGGGCGAGGGCGGCGATCTTGTCGCGCATCCGCACCCAGGTCCGGAACTGCCGGCCGATGTCGGCGGAGAGCGCGCCGGTGTGGATCCGGTAGGCGGTGAGCAGCCCCGGAATGCCTTCGATCCGCCAGTCGGTGGTCACCGCGAAGCGCAGCCACCCCTCGATGTCGTCGGACTGCCGAAAGCTCTCGTCGAACCACCAGTCGCGCTCGCTCTCGTGCGGCGGCCGCCAAGCGATGGCGTCGAAGGCGACCCGGCGCACCACCGCCGCCGAGCCGTTGCCGATCGGATTGCGCAGGAACACGTCGGCGGCGGTGATCCCGGTGAGCTTCGGCCGCTGCGCGACCCTGAGCGTCCGCCCCTCGACGTCGATCATCGCCGAACCGGCGAAGGAGATGCCGACGTCGGGCGAGCACCGCAGATGCTCGACGTGCCGCTCGAGCTTTTCCGGCATCCACAGGTCGTCGGCGTCGCAGAAGCCGACGAATTCGCCGCGCGAGGCGGCGATGCCGGTGTTGTGGGCGCCGGCGAGGCCGCGGTTGGCCTGGCGGACGAGGCGGATCCGGGGATCCTCGAAGCTCTCGACGATCTCGGCGGTGCGATCGGAGGAGCCGTCGTCGACGACGATCACCTCGAAGTCGCCGAAGGTCTGGGCGAGCAGCGACCACAACGTCTCGGCGATGGTCGCGGCGGCGTTGTAGGCGGGCACGACGATCGAAGCGGTCGGGGTGGAGCGGGTGGGGAACATCACGGCGGGGGACATGGGCGATCTCCGTCGATCGAGGGTCAGAGCCGGGCGAGGCGGCGGCGCAGCGCCGTCGGCATCAGCGGTTCGAGGAGGGCGGCCGCCAGCGTCGGCACGCCGCGGTCGAGGGGGGCGAAGAAGGCGGCGGGGCTCGCGGCGAGCCCCCGCATCGACAGCCGGAGCGCGGTCCCGGCCGGCGTGTTCACCCGCAGGGCGCGGCGCGCCAGGTAGCGCAGGTGGGCGGCCTCCGCCGCGCGCACCTCGCGGGCGCGCAGATCCGCGTCGGCCTTCATCGCGGTCTCCACCGCCCGCCGCCACCCGGCGTGCATCGCCGAGAGATCGGCGGAGAGGCCGAACGGGCTGGTGCGGTAGTGGACGAGGCGGCGGTCGAGACCGGTGACGAACGCGCCCGACGCCACCAGGCGGATCAGGCATTCGAGATCCTCGGAATGCCGCAACGTCTCGTCGAACCCGCCGACGGCGCGGAACGACGAAGCCCGGACGACGAGGTTCGACATGGTGCAGACCGGGTTCTCGCCGATCAGATCGCGCAGCGCGAGCCGACCGGGACGCACCCGCGATTCGGTCCGGGCGTGGGCCGGATCGCCGTCGAAGAAGGCGACGCGCCCGAAGACGCCGTCGACGCCGGGGGACGCGCGCAAGGTCGCCGCCGAAACGGCGAGCTTTTCCGGCACCCAGAGATCGTCGCCGTCGAGAAAGGCGAGGAATTGCCCGCACGCTTCCGCGGCGCCGAGGTTGCGCGCCCGGCTCGGCCCGAGGCCGGAGAGACGGACGACGCGGACCCGCGTCTCGACGCGGGCGAAGGCGGTCGCGATTCTGCCGGTGCGATCGGTCGACCCGTCGTCGAGAACGATCGCTTCCCAATCGTCGCAGGTCTGCCGGGCCAGGGACACCAGCGTGGCGGCCAACGTCTTTTCGGCATTGTGAGCAGGAAGGATCACGGAGAAGAGCGGCATGGCGGAGATCCGTCGGGTTTCGGGGCGCCGGCGGGGGATCGCGGCGCTCGTCGCTGGAAGAGACGGATAGCGCCGCTCGCCCCGCCCCGGTGTCGTGCGATCGCAGAGACGAGACGCCCGGTCGATCTCCGACCTATGCCGAGGGATAGGGGCGACCTCTGCCTCGGAACCGAGGAACGACGAACCGGAGAGGACGGGTTGCAATCCGAACCGTCCACCGGTCAGAGTGGATCCGACGCTCGTCGCGGCTGTTCGAGACCGCCGCGCGAAGTACGATCGCGAAACGATTCGGGTGTCGCGCTTCGGCGCGCGGGGAGACGCATGGCGACATCGACGGGACGTACGCTCCATCGATCCGGTCCGGTTTCGGGGTGTCTCGGCCGGATACGGAGCGGTCGTCGCAACAGTGCCGTGCTCGCCGTCCTGTGGCTCCTCTCCGGCTGCTCCGCGACCAAGGAGATCGCCAACGTCGAACCCGTGGCGAGCGGCGAGAGTTGGCAGGCGCAGTATCGACAGATGCCGGAGGGCGCCGCACCGCTCGAAGCCGGCGCTTCCGCCGCCGCCAACGCCGAGCGCTGCACCGGTCCGGCCGGCGCAGGGATCGAGCAGGCGGCGTTGCGCGCCGTCCCGCGCGACACCGAGGTGCTGTCGATCGGCGACCTCCTCGACGTGTCGCTGCCCGACGACGTCACCTTCTCCGGCAAGTACCGCGTGTCGCAGGACGGCACCCTGCGCATCGTCCATCTGCCGCCGGTCCGCGCCCTCGGCCGCACCGTCGATGCGGTCCAGGCGGAGCTGGCGCGCGTGCTGGTCGCCGCCGGAACCTATC
>JAAYVT010000056.1 GCA_012517025.1 Phyllobacteriaceae bacterium
ACTTCATCAACCTGTTCATGATGCTGCTGCAGCTCTTCGGCAATCGCGGCAACGACTGATCGGGTTCGAAGCGAACCGACGACATGCGAGAGGGCGGCCTTCGGGCCGCCCTTTTTCGTTCGCTCACGAACCGTCCATCGTCATTTCAGATTGTGGTTTCTCGATTTAAAATTTATTGGTGTGTTCGTCAGTGGCACTCGTTTCGCCAGGGGGATTCACATGGCCACATCCGTTCGTTTGAAGCATCCTCAAACCGGTCTGTCCCGCCAGGGATTTTATGGCTTTTCATGGACGTCGTTCTTCTTCGGGTTCTTCCCCGCGCTGTTTCGCGGAGACTACATGACGTTCATCGGCGGCTTCGTCATCCAGATCATCTTGGGCGCGTTCACCTTCGGGCTCGGCGCGATCATCGCGTCGATCGTCTGGGCGTTCATCTACAACAAATACTACACGACCAAGCTGTTGGAACGTGGCTACGTCTTCGACGATTCGGAGCAAACCGTGACCGGGGCAAAACTCGCCTTCGGCATCGCCTGACGAGCACGACGATCATCGTTCGAAACGAAACAGGCCGCGATCACCCGATCGCGGCCTGTTCTGCGAAATCCCTCGAACGCTTCGCGTCCGATCACATGTGGATCGCCCGCTTGTCGACGGCCATCGCCGCCTCCTTGATCGCCTCCGACATGGTCGGATGGGCGTGGCAGGTGCGGGCGAGATCCTCGGCCGAACCGCCGAACTCCATCAGCACCGCCGCCTCGTGGATCATCTCGCCGGCGCCGGCGCCGACGATGTGGACGCCGAGCACGCGGTCGGTCGCCTTGTCGGCGAGCACCTTCACGAAGCCGTCCGACTTGCGCATCGCCTTGGCGCGACCGTTCGCGGTGAACGGGAACTTGCCGACGTTGTAGGCGATGCCCGCCGCCTTGAGGTCCTCCTCGGTCTTGCCGACCGTGGCAAACTCCGGCTGGGTGTAGACCACGCCCGGAATGACGTCGTAGTTCACGTGCCCGTGCTGACCGGCGAGGATCTCGGCGAGTGCGACGCCCTCGTCCTCGGCCTTGTGCGCGAGCATGGCGCCGCGGATGACGTCGCCGATGGCGTAGATGCCCTGGGCGGTCGTCTGGAAGTGGTCGTTGACCTCGATGCGGCCGCGCGCGTCCCTCTGAACGCCGACCGACTCGAGCCCCAGCCCCTCGGTGTAGGGCACGCGGCCGATCGCCACCAACACCACGTCGGCGTCGAGCATCTTGGCCTCGCCGCCCGCCGCCGGCTCGATCGTCACCTTGGCGCCGGCCTCGCTCTTCTCCACGCCGGTCACCTTCATGCCGAGCTCGAAGGTCATGCCCTGCTTGGCCAGCATGCGCTGGAACTGCTTGGCGCAGTCGAGATCCATGCCGGGCAGGATGCGGTCGAGATATTCGACCACCGTCACCTCGGCACCGAGCCGCCGCCACACCGAGCCGAGCTCGAGGCCGATGACGCCGGCGCCGACCACGATCAGCTTGCCCGGAACCTTGTCGAG
>JAAYVT010000657.1 GCA_012517025.1 Phyllobacteriaceae bacterium
GGCGAAGGACTACGCGCCGACGCCTGAGCCGAAGATCACCTTCTCGGAAAAGCTCGCCGCCTCGCGCTTCCTGATCCCGGTGATCCTGCTGATCGTGGCGGTGATCGGCTCGATGTACGCCGGCCTCGCCACGGCGACGGAAGCGGCGGCGATCGGCGTGCTCGGCTCGCTGGTGCTGGCGACGGTGCAGGGATCGCTCACCGTCTCGACCTTCTCGGCGAGCCTGATGGGGGCGACCCTGACCTCGGCGATGATCGCGTTGATCCTGTGCGGGGCCTCGTTCCTGTCGCTCGCCATGGGCTTCACCGGCCTGCCGCGACTGCTCGCCGAATGGATCGCTTCGCTGAACCTGACGAAGTTCGAGCTGATCATGGCGCTGCTCGTCTTCTACATCGTGCTCGGTTGCTTCCTCGACGGCATCTCGTCGGTGGTGCTGACCATCGCCATCGTCGAACCGATGATCCGCCACGTCGGCATCGACGTGATCTGGTTCGGCGTGTTCATCGTCATCGTCGTCGAGATGGCGCAGATCACCCCGCCGGTCGGCTTCAACCTCTTCGTCATGCAGGGCATGACCAGCCACCAGATGGGCTTCGTCGCCAAGGCGGCCTTCCCGATGTTCCTGATCATGATCGTCATGGTGTTCGTGATGATCGCGGTCCCGGAACTCGCCACTTGGCTGCCCGACCACCTGACGCTGGCGCCGGGTTGATCGTGTCGGGGCTCGAGCGCGGGCTCGGCGCGATTGCCCGCAACGGCCGCGCGGTGCTGGCGCTGTCGCTGGTCGTCGGAATCGCCTCGCCGACGCTCGCCGGGGCGATCCGGCCGCACATCGGTCCGCTGGTGGCGATCCTGATCGCCTTCGCCGCCTTCCGCATCGGTTGGCGGGCGGCGCTCGGGGCGCTCGACGCGCTGCCGCGCACGCTCGGCCTCGTCGTCCTCACCCAGGTGGCGATGCCGCTCATGGTGTGGGGGATCGAGACCGCGTCGGGGCTGACGGGGCCGATCGCACTCGCCCTGCTGATCATGACGACGACGGCGCCGATCGCCGGCACCCCCAATCTCACCCTGCTGGTCGGAGCCGATCCGGCGCCGGCGTTGCGGATCCTGGTGGTCGCGACCGGGTTGCTGCCGCTGACCGTGATTCCGGTGTTCCTCGTCTCCGGGGCGCTCGGCGATCCGGCGGCGGTGATGCCGGCGGCGCTGCGGCTGACCGGGTTGATCGTGGCGGCGACCGGTATCGGCTTCGCCGTGCGCGCCTTCGCGGCGCCGACCCCGTCGCGCCGGCGGGTGGCGGCGATCGACGGCGCCTCGGCGCTGGTGATGGGCGTGCTGGTGATCGGGCTGATGGAAGCGGTCGGGCGCGGCCTCAGGGTCGATCCGCTCGGGACCGGGGGGATCGCGCTCGCCGCCTTCGCCGCCAATTTCGGCCTGCAGATCGCGAGCGCCCTCGCCTGTCGCCGGTTCGGGACGGCGGCGAGCGCGCCGGCGATCGGGATTTCCGTCGGCAACCGCAACTTCATCCTGCTGCTGACCGCCCTGCCCGACGCCCTCACCCAGCCGATCATGCCGTTCGTCGGCTGCTACCAGATCCCGATGTATCTGACGCCGCTGCTGCTCGCCGGGTTCCATCGCGCGGTCGGACGAGCCCCCGACGGCGCGGAACGGCGAGGCTGAAGACGGCGAGGAACGTCCCTTTCTCGACGTGGACGTCGGCGGGGCGAGGCTGCGAACGGCGGCTCGCGTTGACAGGATCGCGAGCGCACGCCAAGCTGAATACAGGACTGCATTAGACATCGACGCCGATGACGACGGCACCGATTTCGAGGAGGAGAAGCGCGATGAGCAACGCGACGACGGGGGCGCAGGCGCTGCTGCGCATGCTGGAGAAGCACGGCGTCGACGTCGTGTTCGGGCTGTGCGGCGACACCAGTCTGCCGCTCTACGACGCGATGTATCGCGATCCGCGCGGCGTCCGCCACATCCTGACCCGCGACGAGCGCTCGGCCGGTTACATGGCCGACGGCTATGCCCGCGTCACCGGCAAGGTCGGCGTCTGCGAGGGGCCGAGCGGCGGCGGCGCGACCTATCTGCTGCCGGGTCTCGTGGAGGCGAACGAATCCTCGGTGCCGGTGCTCGGCCTCACCTCGGACGTCTCCGTCCCCTCCCGCGGACGGTTTCCGCTGACCGAGCTCGATCAGGAAGGGCTCTACCGGCCGCTCACCAAGTTCAACACGGTGATCGACCGGTCCGCCGACGTGCCCAAGGCGATGCGCGCCGCCTTCCGCGCCATGACCACCGGCAAGCCGGGATCGGCGCACCTCGGGCTTCCCTTCGACGTCCAGACCGGGCCGGTCGAAGAGAGTGAGATCTGGGCGCAGGCCGAGCACGGCCGGGCCCCCTCCTGGCGCTCCGCCCCGGCGGCGGACGACGTCGAGCGGGCGGCGGCGCTGATCGCGTCGGCCCGGCGGCCGGTGTTCCTGGTCGGCGGTGGGGTGATCGCGGCGGGAACGGAAGCCGTGCTCACCGGCCTCGCCGAACGGCTCGACGCCCCCGTCTGCACCACCGTTTCCGGCAAGGGGGCGATCGCCGAGACCCATCCGCTCGCCGCCGGAGTGGTCGGCTCGAACGGCGGCGTGCTCGCCACCCGCGCGGTGATCGACGCCGCCGACGTGGTGGTCGTGATCGGTTGCCGCGCCGGCTCGACCTCGACCGAACATTGGCGCCATCCGGGGCCTGCGGCGAAGATCGTCCATCTCGACGTCGATCCGAACGTCATCGCGGTCAACTACGCGACCGAGGTGGCGCTGGTCGGCGACGCGAAGCTCGGGCTCGAAGCGCTCGACGAAGCGATCGCCGATCGGCTGAAGGGGGCTCCGCCGCGCGACGGTGGCGGACGGGCGTCGGTCACGGAGGCCAAGCGGATCAAGTGGTCGGCGTTCCGGGCGATCGCCGAGCGCGACGAGACGCCGATCCGGCCGGAACGGCTGATCGCGGACTTGCGCGCGGTGCTGCCGGAAGATGCGATCGTGGTCGCCGACCCGGGCACACCGTGTCCCTACGTCTCGGCCTATTTCGAGCTGCCGCGCGCCGGCCGACGCTTCCTCACCAATCGGGCGCACGGTGCGCTCGGCTGGTCGATGTCGGCGGCGACGGGGGCGTGGTTCGGCCGGCCGGAAGCGAAAGTGGTGGCGATCATGGGCGACGGCAGCTTCGGCTTCACCGTCGGCGAGCTCGAGACGCTCGTGCGCAACCGCGTGCCGATCGTGATGATCGTCGTCTCCAACGCGGTGTTCGGCTGGATCAAGGCGAGCCAGAAGGCGGGTTACGACGCCCGCTACTTCTCGGTCGACTTCTCCCGCACCGATCACGCCGCGATCGCCGCCGCCTACGGCGTCACCTCGTTCCGGGTCGAGGATCCGCGCGCGCTCAAAGACACGCTCGCCCGCGCCGTCGCCCACGACGGGCCGGTGGTGGTCGACGTGATCGCCCAGCCGCTGCAGGACGCCGCCGCTCCGGTCAGTCAGTGGATGGGCTGATCGGCTCGGCGGCTGCGACCGGCGCGTCGAAGGGCAGGAAGGTGCGCCGACGCTCGCGGAAGAGCCTCGCCAGGAAGGCGCGGCAGGCGGCGATGCGGGTCAGGTTCTGCGTGTCGGGGTGGACGAGCAGCCGGTAGGCGCGGCGAAAGCCGACCTCTGGCAGGATGCGAACGAGTTCGGGCGCCGCATGGGCGGCGAAATCGTGCAACACGCCGGGGCCGACCCCGGCGCGCACCGCCTCCATCTGGCCGACCACGCCGGCGCAGCGATAGACCCGGCGGGCACGTCGCTCCAACACGTGGCCGTAGTCGAGCGAGGAGGCATAGGCATAGTCCTCGACCCCGCTCACCACCACGTGCGGCTCGAGATCGTCGAGGCTCGCGGGCACGCCGTTCTCGGCGATCCAGTCGCGCGAGGCGTAGACCGACAGCGAATAATCGGCGAGCCGCGACACGACCAGCCGCCCCTCGCTCGGCGGATCGAGCACGATGGCGAGATCGGCCTCGCGCCGCGACAGCGAGAAGACGCGCGGCAGCGGCACCAGTTCCAGCGTCAGATCGGGATGAGCGCGGGCGAGGCGGCCGAACTCGGCGGCGAGGAAGAGATTGCCGAGACCGTCGGGGGCGCCGATGCGCACCGTGCCGGAGACCGAGGCACCGGCGGCGCGCGTCGCTTCGGCGATGCCGAGCAGCTCGGTCTCGATGCGCTCGGCGGCGGGCAGCAGACGCTCGCCGGCCTGGGTGAGGAGCGATCCGGCCGGACGACGGTCGAA
>JAAYVT010000057.1 GCA_012517025.1 Phyllobacteriaceae bacterium
ACCACGTCGGAGAGGGTGCGGGCGCCGCCGGCGGCGCGCTGGATGTTGCCGGCGATCTCCTGGGTGGCGCTCTCCTGATCCCCCATCACCGAGGCCATGTCGCGCGACAGCGCGGTCAGCTCGCGGATGGTCGTGCCGATCGAGGCGATCGCCTCGACGACGTTGCGGGTCTCGTCCTGGATGTGCGTGACTTGACCGGCGATCGCCTCGGTCGCCCGCGTGGTCTCGTTGGCGAGCGACTTCACCTCCGCCGCGACGATGGCGAAGCCGCGTCCTGCCTCACCGGCCCGCGCCGCCTCGATGGTGGCGTTGAGCGCCAGCAGATTGGTCTGTCCGGCGATCGAGTTGATCAAGTCGACGACCTTGCCGATCTCGTCGCCGCTGGTGGCCAGCGTGCGCACCACCTCGTCGGTGCGCGCCGCCTCGTCGAGGGCGCGGCCGGCGATCGCGGCGGAATGGTCGACCCGGCGCTGGATCTCGCGCACCGAGCTCGCCAGTTCCTCGGTGGCGGCGGCGACCGCGCCGACGTTGCCGGAGGTCTCCTCGGCGTCGGCGACCGCGGTGCGCGAACGCGTGGTGGTGCGTTCGGAGACGTCGCGCATGGCGCCGGCGGTGGTCTCGAGCCGGCGCGCCGCCTCGGTCATGTCGCCGAGCACCCGCTTGATCGTCTCCTCGAAGGTCCGCGTCCTCTCCTCGCGGCGTCGCCCGCGCGTCGTGCGCTCCTCCTCTTCCCGACGCTTCGCCGCCTCGGTGGCGAGTTCGGCGCAGAGCGCCGCTTTCAGCGCTTCGACGGCGCGGCCGAGGGCGGCGATCTCGTCGATGGTGCCGGTCCGCGGCGTCGGGGTGTCGAGGTCGCCGCCGGTGACCCGGGCGACCGCGTCGGTCAAGGCGACGATCGGGGCGCCGACCTCGCGGTTCAACCACCAGATCATCAACCCGCCGCCGAGCAGCAGCAGCCCGGCGATGGCGGAGAAGGCGGCGACGGCGTTGTCGCGCACCGCCTCCAGTGTCGACCGGTCGACCGCCAGGATCACCGACCCGATGCGCTTGCCCGAATAGTCGAGCAGCGGACGGTCGGCGAGCGACCAGTTGCGCCCGTCGACGGCGAAGACGCCGAGACGGCTCGTCTCGCCGCCGAGCCCCTTCAAATGGGCCGGCGAAAGGTCGAAACTCTCGGGGAAGTCGGAGGCGAGCACCTTCGATCCGCTCTTGCCCGGCTCGGTCTCGTCGAGCAACAGTGCCGCCTTCATGCCGGTGCGGGCGGAGAATTCCTCGACGAAGTTCGCCCCGAAGGCGAGGCCGAACTCGACCGAGCCGAGCCGCGCGCCGTCGCGTCCGACCGGCACCACGGCGCGGATGCCGATGCCCAGGACGCCGTTCTCGAGCCCGGTGACCTCCTTCGCCTCCTGGTTGGTGGCGACCACGGTGTGGCGGAAGGCGGAGAGGTCGTCGCCGAATTTCTTCGGCGCATGCACGCGCAGGAAGGACGTCGCCGGCGCGAGGTGATATTGGAACTGGTCGAAGCCGTCGCGCTTCACCGTCTCGAAGGTCGGCACCAACAACGCGGCGAGGGCGTCGCGATCGCGTCGGGCGAAGGCGTCGGTGAAGCTCGGAACGGCGGCGACGAAGCGCGACAGCGACTGCGCGCGCCGGCCCTCCGCCTGGATCTCGGCGTCGAACTGACGGGAACCGGCCTCGAGACGCCCGGCGACGTCGTGCTCGATCAGATTGCCGACGAACCACAGACCGGCGGCGACGCAGGCCGCCGCGACGACCGTCACGCCGGCACCGACGCCGATGATGAGACGCTTCTTGAGATGCATGGTTGTCCGCCCCGTTCCTGAACGGGGCCATTGTGGTCGCCGTCGTGCTTAACGTTCGGTATGTGGCGGGCGGAAAGTTCGACGGCGTCACCAGATTTTGGAAGATTACGCAACGTAACTCAGTAATTTCGACAGGGAACGAATGAAGTCTTCGGTGACATTGTACGTCGATGCGGACGCCTGTCCGGTGAAGGACGAAGTCCAGCGCGTGGCGCTCCGGGCGGCGTTGCGCACGATCTTCGTCGGCAACAGCCGGCTGCGACTTCCCGACGATCCGTTGTTCGAGAGCGTGGTGGTGGCGACCGAGCCGGATGCGGCGGACGATTGGATCGCGGCGCGGGTCGGTCTGGGGTCGGTGGTGGTCACCGCCGACATTCCGCTGGCCGACCGGTGCGTCAAGGCGGGCGCACGGGTGGTGACGCCGAAGGGGCGTGTCCTCGACGCGGGATCGATCGGGGCGGCGCTCGCCACCCGCGATCTGCTCGACGATCTGAGGTCGGCCGGGGCGACCACGGCCGGGCCTGCGCCGTTCACGCCGCGCGACCGCCAAGCCTTCCTGCAGGCGCTCGACCGCGAGGTGCGGCGGGCGGCGCACGACCTCGCCGGCACCGGCCGGCGGCCGATCCCGATCAGGCCGATCCGGCCGTCCCGGTGAGGTGGACGAGGATGTCGCCGACGTTCTCGAACAGCACGCGGCCGTCGATCTTCTCGACCCCGCCCTCGACGATGCGCAGCAGCGTCGGCACGCCGCGGGCGCCGACGTGGGCCATCAGATCGCTGGCGAGCGCGGCGCGCTGATTGAGCAGGTCGATGACGGCGTCGTCCTCGGCGAGATAGGCGGCGACGGTCTCCTCGTCGCAGCCGATCTCGCGCAGCACGTCGGCGCACACCGCCTCGGAGGTGACGTCGCGGCCCTCGACCCAGCGCGCCGCCTGCAGCCCGTGCAGCGCGGCGATCGCCTTGGCCGGCTCGGCGAGCTGCACGGCGGCGAAGGCGAGGGTGGCCGGACCGCTGTCGAAGGTGGTTTCGAAGTTGCCGAGCACCTTTTGGCGATAGGCGTCGGAGAAGGTCTGCCCGGTCAGATCGCGGATGCGGCAATCGTTCTTCCAGGCGTAGTCGGCGAAGTCCGGGGTCATCGGGCGGCCGCCGATGAACAGGCCGGAGGCGAGGACGCGCAGCGGCACCACCCCGGCGGCGGCGATGCGGGCGATGGTGGGGGCGGCGCCCCAACACCAGCCGCACAGCGGATCGACGATCAGCACGACCGTGCCGGGGGCGAGAATCTCGACCTCTTCGTCGGTCTCGACCGGTTCTTCCGACGGATTCTCGCTCATCAACACCGCTCCAGCGTCTCGGTCCCTTCGATGGCGATGCCGAAGCCCTCGAGACCGACGTAGCGGCGTTCACGAGAGGCGATCAGACGGATCGAGGTGACGCCGAGATCCTTGAGGATCTGGGCGCCGAGCCCGATCTCGAGCCAATTCTCGGCGCGGTTGGCGGCGGAGGCGTGAGCCTCGTCCCCCGCCGACGTCATCGGATCGGGACCCTTCTCGGCCTCGCGCGCCGGTTTGGCGACGCCGACCGAGCCCTCGCGAAGATACACGATGACGCCGCGCCCGTCGCGGGCCATGCGCGCCATCAGCCGATCGATCGCCTGCGAGGTGCCGAAGACGTCGTCGACCACCGATTCGAGATGCAGCCGCACCGGCACCGAGCGGCCGTCGCGGATGTCGCCGAAGACGATCGCGACGTGCTGCATCGGGTCGAACGGGGTCGAATAGGAGACGGCACGGGCGCGGCCGGCCGGAGTGTCGACGTCGAACTCGGCGACGCGCTCGATCAGCCGCTCGTTCCTCTGGCGATAGGCGATGAGGTCGGCGACCGAGACCTTCTCGAGCCCGTGCTCCTCGGCGAACTTCGTCACGTCGGGGCCGCGCTTCACCGTGCCGTCGTCGTTGACCAGCTCGCAGATCACGCCGACCGGCTGCAGTCCGGCGAGACGGCACAGATCGACCGCCGCCTCGGTGTGGCCGGAGCGGGTCAAGACGCCGCCGTCCTTGGCGATCAACGGGAAGACGTGGCCGGGGCGGACGAAGTCCATCGGGCCGACGTTGGGGTTGGCGAGCGCGCGCGCGGTGTTGCAGCGCTCCTCGGCGGAGATGCCGGTGGTCAGGCCGTGGCGGTAGTCGATCGTCACGGTGAAGGCGGTGCCGAGTGGGGCGTCGTTGGCGGCGATCATCGGCTCCAGATGGAGCTTGCGGGCGAGATCGCGCGGGATCGGCGTGCAGACGATGCCGGAGGTGTGACGAACGATGAAGGCCACCTTCTCGGGGGTGGCGTGTACCGCCGCGACGATCAGATCGCCCTCGTTCTCGCGGTCGTCGTCGTCGGTGACGACCACGATCTCGCCGCGCTCGAAGGCGCGGATGGCGGTGGCGACACGGGACTGGTTCATCATCGTCTCCTCATGGGCCTTCGACCGACGGTCGAGCCCGAGAAAGTCGTCCGGCGTCACCGCGCCGCGGGTGGCGCGGGCGATCTTCTCGGCGGTTTCGCGCGAGATCCAGACGGCGGGGTCGTTGCAGAGTGCGGTGACGGCGGCCGGCGACAGCCCGATGCGGCGGGCGAAGCCGCTGCGGGTCTCTTTCGTACGGGAAAGCCAATCACTCAATCGCATGGCGACGACGAATACCGCATCGACCTTTCAGTGACAATGAAAAGAGCGTGGCGATTTCGTCGCAAGGAGAAGAAGGACCGTCGCCGCGACGACGACGGTCGGCTCGGTCGGCGCCGGTGGCTCGGGGGCGCGTTCAGGCGGCGCGCACCCCGGCGAGGAAGTCGGCGACCTCGCGACGCAACACTTCGGAATCGCCGGCGAGGTCGCCGGCGGAGGCGAGAACCTGGGCGGCGGCGGCGCTCACCTCCTCGGCGGCGCGCGAGACGCCGACGATGTTGGCGGTGACCTCCGAGGCCCCCGTCGCCGCCTGCCCGATCGACCCGGCGATCGCCTGGGTGGTCGCCTCTTCTTCCTCCACCGCGCCGGCGATGTCGGTGGAGATCGCGTTCATCGTCGAGATGGTGTGGCCGATCTCGACGATCTTGGCGGAAGCCTGACGGGTCGAGGCCTGGACCTGTTCGATGCGGGCGCCGATCTCGGCGGTGGCGCGGGGCGTCTGTTCGGCGAGCCCCTTCACCTCCTGGGCGACGATGGCGAAACCGCGCCCCGCTTCACCGGCCCGCGCCGCCTCGATGGTGGCGTTGAGGGCGAGCAGATTGGTCTGCGAGGCGATGTCGTCGATCAGATCGACGATCGAACCGATGCGGTCGACGGTCTCCGACAGTTCCGCGACGCGACGGTTGGTGAAGTCGGCTTCGGCGACCGCCCCGGCGGCGATCCTGGAGGATTCCTCGACGCGTCGACCGACTTCGCGCACCGCATTCGCCAATTCGCCGGCCGCCCCGGCGACGCTGCGCACGCTGGTGGCGGCCTCCTCGGAGGCGGAGGAAACGGCCATCGACTGGCTGGTGGTCTCCTCGGCCGAGGCGGTGAGGGAGGTGGCGGTGGCGCGGAGCTCGCCGGCGGCGGTGGCGACCCGTTCGACGACGGTCGAGACGGAGCGTTCGAATCGGCCGGCGAGGTCGTCCATCAACCGCCGGCGCTCGGCGCGGGCGCGCGACTCGGCGGCGACGGTCTCGGCCTCGAGGCGGATCTTCTCGACGGCGTCGCGGCGGAAGACGTCGACGGCGCGGGCCATCATCCCGACCTCGTCGCCGCGCTCCTCGCCCTCGATCGGCGTCGCCACGTCGCCGGCCGCCAGACCGGTCATGCGGGTGCCGAGACGGCGCAGCGGCCGCGACACCGTCGCGATCACCAACCACACCATCGCCGCGAGAACCGAGGCGGCGCCGAGACCGACGACCCCCTCGCCGACCAGGATCGCCCGCTCCGCCTCGCGATCGGCGACGGCGGCGGCGGCGACCGCTTCGTCGGTCATCTGCACGATGGTCTTGGAAATGTCGGTCTTGAGCGTGTCGAGGGCGCGATCGAATTCGCCGACCAGGACCTTCTGCGCCGCCTCGTGGTCGCCGCCGGCGGCGAGTTCGCCGGCGCGTCGGGCGGTGGCGATCACCGCCGCGAAGGCGGCCTGATATTCCCGGATCTGCGCTTCGCGGCGCGGCAGAGCGCGGATCGCCTCGTCGGTGCGCTGGCGGAATTCGGCGAGGACGCCGTCGAACCGGCCGTAGAGTTCGCGAACCTCGGCCGGATCGCGCCGCGACAGACCGCGATAGGCGATGTCGCCGGAGCGGTAGACCCGTTGATTGGCGCGCGCCAGATAGGTCGCGGCGAGCGATTCCCCGGCGATGATGCTCTGCGCCCGGTCGCTCACCATCAGCGCCGTCGCGGCCCCCTGGAGCACCGCCCCGAGCGCGACCGCCGCCATGACCACGAGGCCTCCGACGATCTTCATCGGAATCGAAACGTCGCGAATCCCCATGGCGCCCTCACAACCTGTTCTTGTGAACGCGGGAAGCGTCGCGCCGGAGTCTTAACGAATGTTGATGGACGGTTCGCCGAACCGCCGAATACTGCCGACCCTCGTAATGTTACAGACTTCGTATAAGAAATCTGACGTTACGTCATGTTTTGAATTGAAATTACTCTACGTAAAGACGACGCGTCGGCCCGTCTCGACGCCGCGCTTCGGAAGCGCCGCACCGGTCGACCGTCACCGCCCGGTCTGGCCGCGATGCCTCAGCGCGTGGTCGACGAGCGTGATCGCCACCATCGCCTCGACCACCGGCACGGCGCGCAAGCCGACGCAGGGATCGTGGCGGCCCTTCGTGACGAGATCGACGTCGTGCCCCGTCCGATCGATGGTCTTGCGCGGGGTCAGGATCGACGATGTCGGCTTCACCGCCAGACGGGCGACGATCGGCTGGCCCGAGGAGATGCCGCCGAGAATGCCGCCGGCGTTGTTCGACTGGAAGATCGGCCCGTCGTTGCCCATGCGGATCTCGTCGGCGTTCTCCTCGCCGGTCAGCTCCGCCGCCTCGAACCCGGCGCCGATCTCGACGCCCTTGACCGCGTTGATCGACATCAGCGCGGCGCAGAGATCCTGATCGAGCTTGCCGTAGAGCGGCGCGCCCCAGCCGGCCGGCACGCCTTCGGCCACCACCTCGAGGATCGCGCCCACCGACGAGCCGGCCTTGCGGATGCCTTCGAGATACTCCTCGAAACGGGCGACGCTGTCGGCGTCGGGCGAGAAGAACGGGTTCTGGTTGACTTGGCGCCAGTCCCAGTTCTCGCGATCGATCGCCTCGCGACCGATCTGGACGAGGGCGGCGCGGATGGTGACCCCGCCGGGCACCAGCGTGTTCAGCACCTGCTTCGCCACCGCCCCGGCGGCGACCCGGCTCGCGGTCTCGCGCGCCGACGAGCGGCCGCCGCCGCGATAGTCGCGGATGCCGTATTTGGCGTCGTAGGCGAAGTCGGCGTGACCCGGCCGGAACTTGTCGCGGATGTCGGAATAGTCCTTCGACCGCTGGTCGGTGTTGCGGATCATCAGCGAGATCGGCGTGCCGGTGGTGCGGAGCCCATCGGTCGTATCGTCCTCGAACACGCCGGAGAGCACCTCGACCCGGTCCTCTTCGCGACGCTGGGTGACGAACTTCGAGGTGCCGGGCTTGCGCCGGTCGCAGTCCGCCTGGAGCGCCTCGAGGTCGAGCCGGACGCCGGGCGGGCAGCCGTCGATCACCGCGCCGATGGCGGGACCGTGGCTCTCGCCCCAGGTGGTGACGCGGAAGAGGTGGCCGAAGGTGTTGTGCGACATGGAAGCGATCCCCGAGCGGTGCCTTCCGTCTAGGGGATCGCGCCGAGCCGGTCAAATCGCCGTCAGGCGAGCGTCTTCTTCAGGAACACCAGGGTGCGCTCCCAGGCGAGCGCCGCGTCCTCGGCGTCGTAACGGGCGCCGGTCGGATTGGCGAAGGCGTGGTCGGCGTCGTACCAGTAGACGGTCAGGCGATCGGCGAGGCCGGCCTCCTTCATCGCCTGCTCGAAGCCGCCGACCATGGCGGCGTTGATCGACTGGTCGCGGGTGCCGAAGTGGCCGAGCACCGGTCCCTTCAACGTCTTCAGCTGCGCGGCGGTCTTGGCGACGTTGCCGTAGTAGATGACGGTGGCGTCGACCGGCGTGGCGAGCGAGGTGTTGAGCGACCAGCCGCCGCCGAAGCACCAGCCGCAAGTCGCGACCTTGCCGTTCGAGCGGGCATGGGCGCGGGCGAAGGCGACCGCCGCCGTCATCTGCCGGGTGGCGAGGCCGGCGTCGAGGCCGCTCATCAACGCCTTGGCCTCGTTGGCGTCCTTGGCGACCTTGCCGTAGAGATCGACGGCGATCACCAGATAGCCCTGCGCCGCGAACTCGGCGGCGACCGCCTTGATCTGGTCGTTGAGGCCCCACCACTCGTGGATCAGGATCAGCGTCGGCGCTTTGTCCGCCTTCGGGTAGGCGATCGCGGCCGGCAGCGTCGAGCCGCCGGGAACCGAGATCGCCACCGGCTCGGTGCCGGCGGCGGCCACCTGCGCCAGCGCCGGATCGGCGAGGACGGCGGCGAGCGGCAGACCGTCGAGACCCTTCAGAAAGGCCCGACGATCGGCTTCCGCCACCACCAGCGGCGGCATGTCGGCGTGACTGCCGCATCCCTCGAGCGTGCACATGATCGCATCCTCCCCATCGAACCGGCCCGACGCCGGCGCTTTCACGCGAAGATCCCGCCGCGTGGCACGCGCCGGGATCCGATGGGACCGATCATAACCACGATCCGTGACGATCTCTCCACACGAAAATGCGATCTTGCGGCACCAGGAGGTAGGCGAGATCGGGATCCTCGCGCCCCTCGATCACCCAGCGCAGGGCGCGGAACACGCCGCCGTGCGACACGATCACCATGTCGCCCGAGGTCGTCGCCAGCCAACGGCCGACGCGCTCGGCGAGCATGACGTAGCTCTCGCCGTCGGGCGGCAGGAAATGCCACTTGTCGCGGGCGATCGCGGCGTGATCCTCCGGCGCGATGCGCTCGATGTCCTCGTAGGTCTTGCCCTCGTAGGCACCGAAGGAGACCTCGCGCAGATCCGACACGATTCGGTAAGCCGTCGGATCGAGCCCGAGCCCGGCGCGCACGCGCTCCATCGTCTCGCGGGTGCGGCCGAGCGGGCTCGCCACGAAGGCGAAGTCGGCGGGGGCTGCACCGGCGGCGGCGAAGACGTCGGCGAGCGCGCGGCCGTTGGCGTCGGCCTGGGCGCGGCCGGTGGCGTTGAGCGGAATGTCCTGCGAGCCCTGCAGCCGGCCGGCGAGGTTCCAATCGGTTTGGCCATGACGAATGTGGTAAATGGTTCTGGTCACGACGGCCCGACCTCGACGCGCTGATGGACGTCGGGTTTAGCGTGGCGACGCGACGATCTCAACGACGGAAGCGGCAGAGGTGCCCTTCGGGCGGTGGGTGGAGGAAGGGGGAGAGGCGATCGTCACCCCTTCGTCGGGCTCCCGTAGAAATCGCGGCCGGAGAATTCGTCGAGGGTGGCGCGGTTTTCGGCGGTGTTGAAGCGCCAGTCGCCCCATTCGGGGTCCGGCATGCCCTTCGCCACCCAGGCGGCGACGACGCCGTCGGCGATCTCCTCCGGCGTGTCGGTGCCGAAATGGGCGAGGCCCTGCGGATTTTCGGACGAGAACAAGGCGTCGTCCGCCGGTGTCGCGCCGCCTCGCACGAGACCGACGATCACACGATGGACGAAGTCCACGAGATCGCGGCCGTCGAAATGGAGGCTCAATCGCCCTCTGTCGACGATGGCGCCCAGACCGATGCCGATTTCGTCGGTGGCGATGTCGTACAGAGCGTGGCGGACATATGTCTCGGCTTCGACCTGCGGATCGTGGTCACTCATCATTTCCTCCGCGAAAATGAATTTTCGTGTTCTGTTCAATCGAGATGCCATCACCTCGCAAGACCTCGATCGTGACGTCGGATTTCGGACTCATTCGAATGCCGATCACCGTGCCGTCGCTGCGTAGGAATTGGGGATGAGCGTAGTTCGAATTGTAGTCGGTCCGAACTGCGCCCTGTAGGAGTCGTGCACCGACATCGAGAAACGTTTCGCGATCGACGGTCCGAATGGTGCCGTCGGAATTACGGAACCTCGTGCCGATCAACTGCCCGTTCTCCGTCAGACATTCATGCAGCGCTTCGCCGCGTACGTCCGGGTCGGCGAGTTCTGCGAGCCGCGCCTCGGCGCTCTCCAGA
>JAAYVT010000658.1 GCA_012517025.1 Phyllobacteriaceae bacterium
CAAGCTGGCGATCGCCCTCTACCTGTTGCTCGGCTGGGTGGCGGTGGTGGCGATCGTGCCGCTCGTCTCCTCGCTGCCGGCGACGACGATGATCCTGGTCGGGATCGGCGGCGCGCTCTATTCGATCGGCGTCGTCTTCTACAAGTGGGAGCGCCTGAAGTTCCAGAACGCGATCTGGCACGGATTCGTGACGCTCGCCGCCGGTTGCCACTGGGCCGGCATCGCCTACGTGATGGGACGGGCCGCCGGAGCGTGAGCCGCCCCGCCGGACCGACCCGCCCTCCCCGATCGCCTCTCTCCGGAGGCGCCGGCGCCGCCGAACGGAGACGTCCCCGCATGCGAAAACCCCGCCCCACTTCCGCGTCGCGCGACGGCGACGGCGCGTTCGACGCGTTGCTGTCTCCCTACGATCGGGTAGCGTTGTTGTTGCAGGGCGGCGGGGCGCTCGGGGCCTATCACGTCGGGGTGTGGGAGGCGCTGGCGAGCGTCGGCATCGAGCCGGACTGGATCTCGGGCGTGTCGATCGGCGCGATCAACGCGACGATCATCGCCGGCAATCCGCCGGAGAAGCGAATCGAACGGCTCGACGCCTTCTGGAACGAAATCACCCGCACCTCGCCGCTGCAGACCCTGCGCGCCTTCGATCCGTTCGGGCTCGCCGCGGCGTTGATGCCGCTCGGCCTCTCCGACACCGTCCGCGCGGTGCAGAGCCAGCTCTCCGGCCTCGCCGCGATGACTTTCGGGCAACCCGGCTTCTTCGCCCCGCGCGTGCCCAACCCGTGGTTCGCCCCGCGCGGCTCGCAGGGGGCGACCAGCTTCTACGACACCGCCGCCTTGAAGAGCACGCTCGAACGGCTGATCGACTTCGACCGGGTCAACGACGGGCCGATGCGGGTGTCGATCGGCGCGGTCGAGGTGGAGACCTGCAATTTCGAATGGTTCGACACCCGCCATCCGAAGACGCCGGTGCGCCTCGACGCCCGCCACGTCATGGCGTCGGGGGCGCTGCCGCCGGCGCTGCCGGCGGTGGAGATCGACGGGCGGCACTGGTGGGACGGCGGCATCGTCTCCAACACCCCGCTCGAGCATCTGCTCGATCAGGAGGACGACCTCTCCTCGCTGGTGTTCCAGGTCGACCTGTTCCCGGCGCAGGGGCCGCTGCCGCAGGACATGGCGGAGGTGATGGCGCGGCAGAAGGACATCTCCTATTCGAGCCGCACCCGCGCCGGCACCACCCGGTTCCGGCAGGTGTTCGGGCTCAGGCGGCGCCTGCTCGACGCGCTCGCTCGGATCCCGCCGGAGGCCCGCACGCTCGAGGACGAGGCGACGATCCGTGACCTCTGCCGGCCCGGCGTGGTCGACATCCTGCACGTCATCTATCGCACCAAGGCGTGGGAGAGCGACAACAAGGACTACGAGTTCTCCGCCCGTTCGGCGGCCGAGCACCGCGCCGCCGGCTTCATCGACATGGCGGCGACGCTGAAGCGGCGCGAGTGGTTCGCCCCGCCGAGCGCCGAAGACGGCGTCGTCACCCACGACGTCCACGCCGCGCGGAGGTGAAGCGGGCACGGCTGCGAACGCGACCGGCCACGCGACGACGGCCGTCCTTCGGTCCCTCTTGCTTTTCGCCGGAAAATCCGTAGAACCCCACCATTCCGTCGGGCGTTCGGCCGGGGGCTGAACGGACGGTCGCGCCTTTTCGCGTATCACGCGCGAAGGCGCGGCAGGGTCGAAAGATCCGTCGTCCCGTGTCTCCGCTCTCCGACACGTCAAAGGTTTTCGGGGTCGTCCTCGTGAGGCTCCCCCGAGAGGCTCGGCGCCGCGCGCGACGGAAGATGGTCCGACATGGGCCGTCGAACAACGAGGAAGGATCCAAATGCCGCTCTACGAGCACGTGTTCCTGGCGCGCCAGGACGTGTCGACGCAGGCCGTCGACGCCCTCATCGCGCAGTACAAGACGATCGTCGAAGGGCTCGGCGGTCAGGTCACCAAGATCGAGAATTGGGGCCTGAAGTCGCTCGCCTATCGCATCAAGAAGAACCGCAAGGCGCACTACGCGCTGATGAACATCGACGCGCCGGCCGCCGCCGTCGCCGAGATCGAGCGTCAGCAACGCCTGTCGGAAGACGTCCTGCGCGCGCTGACCATCCGCGTCGACGAGCTCGAGGAAGGCCCCTCGGTCATGCTGCAGAAGCGCGACCGTGACGAGCGTCGCGACGACCGTCGCGGCGAGCGTGGAGATCGCGGCGACCGCGGCGATCGTGGTCCGCGTCGCGATCGCGCCCCGCGTCGCGACGAAGAGTTCGGCGAAGAGGAGAACGCGTGATGGCCGAGACTTCCCAGCAGGCCCGCCGGCCGTTCTTCCGTCGTCGCAAGACCTGCCCGTTCTCCGGCGCCAACGCTCCGAAGATCGACTACAAGGACGTCAAGCTGCTGCAGCGCTTCGAGCTGGAGGGGAACGCCCAATTCATCATCACCACCCACTCGCCCATCCTGCTGGCCTACCCCGGCGCCCAGATCCTGAGCTTCGAGCCGCCCCGCATTCGCGAGG
>JAAYVT010000005.1 GCA_012517025.1 Phyllobacteriaceae bacterium
GCCGGCCGAAAGCATCACCCTGTTCGAGATCGTCGAGCTGTTCGAGGACGAGAACGACCTCTTCCCCTGTCGGCTGCTCGCCGACGGCCCTTGCCGCGTCGCCGGGGTCTGCCGCCTCAGGACGATCTGCGCCGAGGCTTGGCAGGCCTACGCCGACACGCTGCGCGCCGTCACCATCGCCGACGTCGCCCATCCCGCCGCGCAGGCCGCCTGAAGGCTCACGCCGCCGGGCCGGAAAGCCCGAGCGCGGCGCGCAATTCGTCGTCGTTGAAGGTGATGTCGCGGATGGTGCGGCGGTCGAGCACCGCCAGGAACGCCGCCTGCGCCGTCTCGAAGCTCGCGTCGAGCCGGCGATCGGCCGCCGTCGCCGCCGGATCGACCGGCGTCTCGGCGAATCCTTCCTCGGTGCGCCGCACGATCTCGCCGACGGTGATCGCTTCCGCCGGCCGCGCCAGCCGGAAGCCGCCGCCGCGTCCTCGCACGTTTTCGAGATAGCCCCATTGGCCGAGGTGGTGGACGCACTTGACGAGATGGGTGCGGGAGATCCCGTGCGCCTCGGCGACGTCCTGCACCCGCACCAGCGCCGGCGCATCGAGCGCGGCGAACATCAGGGTCCGAAGAGCGTAGTTGGTGTAGCTCGTCAGACGCATGGCCGGTCCTGCGGACGACGCCGAATCGTCGAAAGGTGGATGGTGCCCAGGAGAGGACTCGAACCTCCACTCCTTGCGGAACACGGACCTGAACCGTGCGCGTCTACCAATTCCGCCACCTGGGCAACGGCGGCGTGAATAAGGGGTCGGATCGGGCTTGTCAATCGGGTCTCGACGACGACGACGAGCTTTCCACCAACGGCGAGTGTGCGAGGCGCTTCACAGAAGCCGCCGGGAGGGCTAAGAACCGTTCGGTTTCATGGTCCGCACCCGATCAGCGACGAGGTTCCTCGCATGACCGCTCCTCTCGAAACTTCCGCCGACGCCAAGCTCGTCACCGTCTTCGGCGGCTCCGGATTCCTCGGGCGTCAGGTCGTGCGCGCGCTGGCGCACCGCGGCTTCCGCATTCGCGCCGCCTGCCGGCGTCCCGACCTCGCCGGTCAGCTCCAGCCCTCCGGCGGCGTCGGTCAGGTGATGAGCGTGCAGGCGAACATCCGCCGCGATCATCGCTGGTCGATCGAGCGCGCCGTCGAGGGCGCCGACGCGGTGGTCAATCTGGTCGGCATCCTCGCCCAGTCGGGCAAGCAGACCTTCGACGACGTCGTCGCCGACGGCGCCCACATGATCGCCGAATGCGCCAAGAAGGCCGGCGTCGACCGGATGGTCCACGTCTCGGCGATCGGCGCCGACGACGATTCGGCTTCCGGCTACGCCCGCGCCAAGGCGCGCGGCGAGAGTGCCGTCCTCACCGTGCTGCCGCGCTCGGTGGTGCTGCGCCCGTCGGTGATGTTCGGTCCCGACGACGACTTCTTCAACAAGCTCGGCAAGATGGCCGCGCTGTTCCCGGTGATGCCGCTGATCGGCGGCGGCACCACCCGCTTCCAGCCCGCCTACGTGCGCGACGTCGCCGAAGCGGTGGCGATCGCAGTCGAGGGCGGCGCGAAGGCCGGAACGATCTACGAGCTCGGCGGTCCGGAGGTGAAGACCTTCCGCGAGTGCGTCGATCTCGTCTGCGCCTCGGCGCGGCGCCGGCCGTGGCTGGTGAACCTGCCCTTCCCGCTCGCCAAGCTCGAGGCCAAGGTGCTGCAGATGTTGCCGAACCCGCTCCTCACCGAGGATCAGGTCGAGCTTTTGAAGTCCGACAACGTGGTCTCGCAGGCGGCGGTCGACGAAGGCCGCACCTTCGCCGGCCTCGGCGTCGAGACGACGGCGATCGAGGCGGTGCTCGACGCCTATCTGTGGCGCTTCCGGCCGCAGGGCCAGTTCGACCACAGCCCGGCCTGACGTCACCCGCGGGGAGCCTCGGGGAGCGACGCGATCGCGCCGCTCCGCCCGGTGCTTGTCCCTCGAACCGGCCGAGCCTATACGAGGACCGGTCCGGCGATCCTTCGCCGGCAGCCTCACGGATCGCGATGCTCACGCTCTATCACCACCCCTTCTCTTCCTCGAGCCGATTCGTGCGCCTGATCTGCGCCGAATACGGGCTCGCCCCGGATCTGGTGGTGGAGCGCCCGTGGGAACGGCGGCGCGATTTCCTGCTGATGAACCCGGCCGGTTCGCTGCCGGTGCTGGTCGAGAACGACGGCCCGCCGATCTGCGGCGCTTCGGTGATCATGGAATATCTCGACGAGACCCGCGGCTACGCCATGAGCGATCGCCGGCTGATGCCGCAGCATCCCGAGACCCGCGCCGAAGTGCGCCGGCTGGTCGAATGGTTTCTCGGCAAGTTCGACGGCGAAGTCGTCGGCTATCTGGTGCACGAAAAGATCTTCAAGCTGGAGATCCCGCGCCAGCAGGGCGGCGGCGAACCCGATTCGGCGGTGCTGCGCGCCGCCCGCGCCAACATCCGCCATCACTTGAAATATCTCGGCTGGCTGACCGCCACCCGTGACTGGTTGGCCGACGTCAAGCTCTCCTTCGCCGACCTCGCGGCGGCGGCGGCGATCTCCTGCGTCGACTATCTCGGCGAGGTGCCGTGGGCGGAGGACGACACCACCAAGGCGTGGTACGGACTGGTCAAGTCCCGCCCCGCCTTCCGCACGCTGCTCTCCGATCGCATCCTGGCGATCCCGCCGGCCGCGACCTACGCCGACCTCGACTTCTGACCCCTCTCGACGGGACTGCCATGACCGACGTCGCCTCTTCCCGTCCCTTCGTCGTGGCGATCGACGGCCCGGCCGCCGCCGGCAAGGGCACCCTCGCCCTGCGTCTGGCCGAAGCGCTCGGTCTGCCGCATCTCGACACCGGCCTGCTCTATCGCGCCATCGGCAAGCTGATGGCCGAGCGCGGTTTCGATCTCGACGACGCCGCGCTCGCCACCCAATTCGCCGAGGCGCTCGATCCGGAGGATCTCAAGCGCGGAGACCTGCGCGGCCGCGAGGCCGGCGAACTCGCCTCGAAGGTCGCGGTGCACCCCGGCGTGCGTGCCGCCCTGGTCGACTTCCAGCGCACCTTCGCCGCCCGCGCCCCCGGCGCCGTGCTCGACGGCCGCGACATCGGCACGGTGATCTGCCCGGACGCCGACGTGAAGATCTTCGTCACCGCCTCGCCCGAAGTGCGCGCCCGGCGCCGCACCGACGAGCTCCTCGCCAAGGGCCGCGACGTCCGCTACGAGGCGATTCTCGCCGAGACCCGCGAGCGCGACGAGCGCGATTCGAATCGCGCGGTGGCGCCGTTGAAGCCGGCGGCGGACGCGGTGGTGCTCGACACCTCAGCGCTCGATCGCGACGGCGCCTTCGCCGCTGCGACGGCGATCGTCGAGAAAAAGCGCGAGGCGACGTCGAAAGGCGCTTGACCCGGAGTGCACTCCAGGTCCCAGAAGGTCGGGTCGGTTCAGCCACGAAGGAGCGACCGACATGACCGATACCCTCATCGACACCCGCACCGACACCCTTGTCCACCGCCTGTTCGCCGCCTTCGGCGACAGCCCGGAGGCCGTGTCGGCCCTGTTCGCGCCGGACGGCGAGATCCTCGCCGTGCGCCCCGACGCCGAGCCCGGCCACCCGCTCTACGGCACTCATCGCGGTCCCGACGGGATCCGGCGGGTGCTCGCCGCCTTCGCCGCGACCTTCGAGCCCGAGCATTTCGAGATCGACGACGTCGTCGAGACGCCAGATCGGGCCTGGGCCTCGGGCCGCTTCGGCTACCGGGTGCGGGCGACCGGACACCTCTTCGCGAGCGATTGGGCGTTGAAACTCGAGCTTCGCGACGGGAAGATCCGCCGGTATCGTTTCTTCGAGGACAGCGAGGCGCTCGCCCTCGCCCTGCGACCCTGAGGACGGCGACCCCATGCACATCGGCGAACTCGCGCGCCTGACCGGCCTGAGCATCGACACGCTGCGCTGGTACGAGAAGATCGGCCTGCTGGCGCCGCCGCTGCGCGACGCCGGCGGCCGCCGGGTCTATCCGCCGGAGACGCCGGCCTGGATCGGCTTTCTCGTCCGCCTCCGGTCGACCGGCATGAGCATCGCCGACGTGCGCGACTACGCCCGCCTCCGGGACGCCGGCAACACCACCACCGCGGCGCGGCGGGTCCGGCTCGAGGACCACCGCGCCCGCATCCTCGACGACATCGCGACGCTCGAGCAGAGCGTCGCGGTGCTCGATGCCCAGATCGAGGCCTATCGCGCCACCGAGGCGACGCTGGAGCGGACGCCCGACGCCACCGTCGAGGCCTGCCCCCTCGCCGCGACCGCGGCGCGGCGGCGGAGCGGCCGGTCGGCGGCGGTGAAATAGGCCGCCACGGCGGCGGTTTCGCTTGCCGGACGCCCCATCATGGGCTATGCAACGCGCGTTCGAACGGCCGTCCTTCTCGTGGGGGCGGGTGTCCGCTCGTCCGGCGTCCGACACGCCGGTCCCGCTTTCGGCGGGTCGAGGGGACGAACCGTGCGGACGAGAACCGATTTCGATCGACGTTCGCCGGCGCCGGCACCTCGGGCGAGACCGAGGCCGTTTCCCGAAAGACGGGGAACCGGACGAGATCGAGATCATCCGGAACACCAGCCCCCGCCGGCGCGCGCCGACCTTTCGGCACCAGGAGTTTCAATGTCTCAGATGAACCCCACCCGCGACGAATTCGCCGCCCTCCTCGAGGAATCCTTCGAGCAGTCCGACCTCTACGAGGGCTCGGTCGTCAAGGGCAAGATCGTCGCGATCGAGAAGGACCTCGCGGTCATCGACGTCGGCCTGAAGGTCGAAGGTCGCGTCGCCCTGAAGGAGTTCGGCGCCCAGGGCCGCGACGGCGGCCTCAAGGTCGGCGACGAGGTCGAGGTCTATCTCGACCGCGTCGAGAACGCGCTCGGCGAGGCCGTCATCTCGCGCGAGAAGGCTCGCCGCGAGGAGAGCTGGACCCGTCTTGAGGAGGCCTTCGCCAAGAACGAGAAGGTCACCGGCCTCATCTTCAATCAGGTCAAGGGTGGCTTCACCGTCGATCTCGACGGCGCCGTGGCGTTCCTGCCGCGCAGCCAGGTCGACATCCGCCCGGTGCGCGACGTCGCCCCGCTGATGCACGTGCCGCAGCCCTTCCAGATCCTCAAGATGGACAAGCGCCGCGGCAACATCGTCGTGTCGCGCCGGACCGTCCTGGAAGAGACCCGGGCGGAGCAGCGCTCCGAGCTGGTGCAGAGCCTGCAGGAAGGCCAGATCGTCGACGGCGTGGTCAAGAACATCACCGACTACGGTGCGTTCGTCGACCTCGGCGGCATCGACGGCCTGCTGCACGTCACCGACATCGCGTGGCGCCGCATCAACCATCCCTCCGAGGTGCTGTCGATCGGTCAGACCGTCAAGGTCCAGATCATCCGCGTCAACCCGGAGACCCACCGCATCTCGCTCGGCATGAAGCAGCTCGAGGCGGATCCGTGGGAGGGCATCGTCGCCAAGTACCCGGTCGGCGCCAAGTTCATGGGTCGCGTGACCAACATCACCGACTACGGCGCCTTCGTCGAGCTGGAGCCGGGCATCGAAGGCCTGATCCACGTCTCCGAGATGAGCTGGACCAAGAAGAACGTCCATCCGGGCAAGATCGTCTCCACCTCTCAGGAGGTCGAGGTGATGGTGCTCGAGGTCGATCCGGTCAAGCGCCGCATCTCGCTCGGCCTGAAGCAGACCCTCGCCAACCCGTGGGAAGTCTTCGTCGAGAAGTATCCGGCCGGCACCGTGGTCGAGGGCGAGGTCAAGAACAAGACCGAGTTCGGTCTGTTCGTCGGCCTCGACGGCGACGTGGACGGCATGGTCCACCTCTCCGACCTCGACTGGAACCGTCCGGGCGAGCAGGTCATCGAAGAGTTCCGTCGCGGCGACAAGATCAAGGCGGTGGTTCTCGACGTCGACGTCGACAAGGAGCGGATCTCGCTCGGCGTCAAGCAGC
>JAAYVT010000659.1 GCA_012517025.1 Phyllobacteriaceae bacterium
CTACCCGAAGAGCTTGAAGCTCTTCATGGCGTCCTTCACCACCGCACTTCTCGATCACGGCGAGAACGTCCGCCCGTTCGCCGACGGGCCGATGCTTCGTGCCGTCCCCCGTGACGCGGTTCGCGACGTCTTCATCGAAGGGCACCCCGCCGACAATGCCGAAACCCGCTCTCGGGCCTTCCTGCGCTCGGCAGCTCGTGCCGTCGAAGCTCGGGAACTCATGTCCGGCGAAGTGAACGGGAGGGCGATGCTGTGGCAGCCGTGACCGAAAACCGGACAATCGGACAAACCGGACATTTGTCCACGTGTCCGGCGTTGGAGGGACCGGACAGACCGGACCCCCCTAAAGGGGGGTGTCCGTCCGTCCGGTTTCCCGTCCGCCAAATCGCCCTCGATCCGGTCCGTCGCCGCGAAGGTTCCGAAGAGCGTTTGCCCTCTCCGGGCGCTGGCGCGCCGATGGGTTCGATCCTCTTCGGCGATCATCGATCGCCCGCCGTCGGGCGGAACACGGCGAGGGAGGATGCTCGCGGAAGCCACTCCGTCCTCGGTATCGATCCCGGCCTGTCGGGTGCCGTCGCGGTGGTGGCTTCCGACGGTGACCTGATCGACGTGTTCGACATGCCCGTCCTTCGCGACGGTGCCAAGGGACGTGCGACGGTCAATGCTCCTCTTCTCGCCGAGATCATCCGGAAGACCGGGGCGACCACCGCCTTTGTGGAATTTGTCGGTGCGCGGCCCGGAGAAGGCGCTGTGGGCGCTTTCGCCTTCGGCCGGTGCCGAGGGAGTCATCGAGGGAGTCGCCGCCGCCCTCGGAGTCCCTGTGGCGTTCCTGACGCCTCCGTCATGGAAGCGAGCCGTCGGCATTCCCGCCGGCAAGGCCGGCGCCAAGGATGCGGCACGCTCGGAAGCCATTCGGCGCTGGCCGACGATGGCGTCGAAGTTCGCTCGAGTAAAAGACGACGGCCGGGCGGAAGCGGCATTGATCGCTCTCGCCGGACTGAGGAAGGGGAACGCCGAATGACGATCGCCGAAGCTCTCGAAGACCTGGCGGTGGTGCTCGGCGCACGGTCGGTCGATTATGGGGCGCCAAACCTCGCCTTCGATCGAATCGCCCGCCTGTGGTCCGTCGCCCTCGGCGTTGACATCACGCCTCGCCGTGTCGCCCTTCTGCTCGCCCTGATGAAGGCCGCACGACTGGTGGAGAACGAGGACCACGAAGACGGGTGGGCGGATCTCGCCGGCTATGCCGTCATCGGCGCGGTAGTGGGGAGGGTCGCCGAGTGAGGAACCGAAGCAACATCCGAACCGGCGCCCAAATTCGTGCCGCCCGCGCCCTCGTGGGGCTCACGCAAGCCGCGCGCGCCGAGGAAGTCGGAACCACCGCCCGGACGATCCGAGCATGGGAGAGTCGGCATCGGCCGCCCTCCGACGCGCCGATCTTCGCGGGCAAGGTCGAAGAGGCGTTCCGACGACGCGGCGTGATGTTCGTCTCCGATCCCGCAATCGGCGTCCAGCTTTCCGAAACCGGAAGTTTTCGGGCGCCCTAAAGGGGCGCGGCGCTCCGATGCCGAGATTCGCCGTATCTGTCCGCAGCGGACCGCGCGCCGATTTAGCCGCAGTCACTATGCGCGCACGAGAAACCGGAAGTTTCGGGACGAATACGCGCGCGAAATTGGTACGAACGGCGGTACGAGCCCTCAACGCGCGCGAGGCGGTTCGCCGCTCGTTTCAAGAGCCGTGTTCGCGACGTGGTTTCAATCCGGCTGGTTTCAGATAGTTTCAGCAGAAACCGACCGCGAGAAGCGGGTTCGCGCCGGTGGTTTGCAGCGAACTGCGCACCCCCAACGCGCGCGAGGAGAGATACCGAACGGGGGTGGGGGTTTTGATCCTCGGGGCGGAAGGGGCGCGTGACCGGTCGGGCTCCCACGGAGGGATTTTTCTCCGCTCGTTTGAAATCGATCAAAGGGACGAGAGCGACGAAATCAAAGACGGACGGCATGCTCCCGAGGCGAGACCGTTCGCCCCGATCCGCCCTTATCCATGTCGTGATGATGGGTAGGATGATGGAGGGGCCGAGTCATAGACTCAGAAAATGGCGAAAACAGCCAATATTTGGAACTAGCTTGGTGCCGGCAGAGGGGATCGAACCCCCGACCTTCGGTTTACAAAACCGCTGCACTACCGCTGTGCTATGCCGGCGCCCGGCGCCGAAATAGCACGCCGCCGGAGCGGCGAAAAGTGCCGCTCCGTGGTCGCCCTTCAGCCGCGGCGCTCCGCCTGTCGCCGCCCCACCACGTAGAGCGAGAGAACCGCCGCGTTCGAAACGTTGAGCGACTTGATCGCGCCGGGAACGTCGATTCGCGCCAGCCGGTCGCACGCCTCGCGCGTCACCGGACGAAGCCCCTTGCCCTCCGCCCCGAGCACCAAAACCGTCCGCCGCCCGACCTCCGTCTCCTCGAGCGACGCCGGTCCCTCGCTGTCGAGGCCGACCACCGTGAAGCCCTCGCCGCGCAGCGTCGTCAGCGCCCGCGCCAAGTTCACCACCTCGATGTGGGTGAGCATGTCGAGCGCGCCGGAGGCCGACTTGGCGAGCACCCCAGTCTCCGCCGCGCTGTGGCGAGTGGTGGTCAGCAGCGCGTCGGCCCCGAGCGCCACCGCCGAACGCATGATCGCCCCGACGTTGTGCGGATCGGTCACCTGATCGAGCGCCAGCACCAGCTTCGCCCGACCGAGATCGGTGAGATCCACCGCCTCCAGCGGCCGCGTCTCGACGAGCACGCCCTGATGCACCGCGTCCTCGCCGACCCGCGCGTCGATCCAACGCGGCTCGACCGTCTGCGGCGGCACCGGGAAGACGATGCCGCGTTCCTCGAGCCGCGCCAGCGCGTTGCGGGTGACGTAGATCGCGTGGATCACCCGCTTCGGATTGGCCAGCGCCGTCTCGACGGTGTGCAGACCGTAGAGGAAGACGCGCCCGTCCGGGGCGCCGGTGCCCTCGCGCCCCTTGCGCTTGTGGACGACCGGCGGGCGGGTGGGATGACGGCCGGCTTTGGCGATTCGACGCGGCTCTTCGGCTTCGGACATGGGAGAGGGCGGCTCCGGACAGGGCGGGATGCGCCATCTTCTGCCCCGTTCCGGCCGCCGGCGCAACGTTCGCGCGGCGACCGCTCGTCCCGACCGGCGATTTCGTCGTCGAAAAGACGCGCGACGGGCGTTGACAGTCCGGTCGTGTCTCGCCATAACGGCGCCCGCAACGGCCCTCCCGCCTCTCCGGAGGAAGGGGGACGTCGGTTCGTCCGGCCCTCGCGGGTTCGGTCGGAGAGTTGGGGGAATGTCCCGAGCGGCAAAGGGGGCGGACTGTAAATCCGCTGGCTAAGCCTTCGTAGGTTCGAGTCCTACTTCCCCCACCATCTCTCCACCCGGACGCGGCGGCCGTCGCCGAACCTCGCGGGTATAGCTCAATGGTAGAGCAGCAGCCTTCCAAGCTGAATACGCGGGTTCGATTCCCGCTACCCGCTCCAGCTTCGCACCCCCTCGACGACCGATTTCGGACCGCGCGCGCTTCGCCGGCGGGACGGAAGATCGCGTCGTGCCTGGGGAAAGACGAGGGGCTACGACGTCCGAGGTGAAAAAGCCTCTTGAACCGGGACGCGAAAACCCCTATCGGACTGCCCAACTCGGAAGTCGGCGCGACACCGCGACGACGGGTCCGTGACCTCGTCTCGAAGATACCAGCCTCCGGAAGGCAAGGAACAGGGATATGGCCAAAGAGAAGTTCGAACGCAACAAGCCGCACTGCAACATCGGCACGATCGGGCACGTCGACCATGGCAAGACGTCCCTGACGGCCGCCATCACGAAGGTGCTGGCGGAGACCGGCGGCGCGACCTTCAAGGCGTAC
>JAAYVT010000058.1 GCA_012517025.1 Phyllobacteriaceae bacterium
AGAGGTAGTTCACCATCAGCCCGTGCGACTGGGCGAGGCCGTGCGGCGACAGATCGCCGAGGAAGTCGAGCCGCTCGAGCCGGGCGCCGTTGCCGAGGTGGAAGCGGCCGACCTGATCGGGAATGCGCCCGTCCTCGCGTTTCGCGGCCAGGAAGTAGCGGGCGGCGGCGGCGAGCAGGGGGACGCGCACCTGCTCGACCAGCGCCGGATCGAGATGCCAATCCGGCGTGTCGAGAGCGGCGAGGGCGACGCGATCGGCCTCCGGCAGCGCCTCGCCGTCGCGCTCGCGGGCGAGCCACTTGGCGAAGCCCGGCACCGGCGACAAGGTGACGAAGGTGGTCAGGTTGGGCAGGGCGTGGCGCAGGTCCTCGACCACCTGCTTGATCAGGAAATTGCCGAAGGAGACGCCGGCCAGCCCCTTCTGGGTGTTGGAGATCGAATAGAACACGGCGCAGGTCGCCTGTTCCGCCTCGATCGGGGCGCGGCCGGGGACGAGCAGCGGCGCGATCGCGGCGGGGATCGCCGCCGTCAGCGCCACCTCGACGAAGATCAGCGGCTCGTCGACGAGGCTCGGGTGGAAGAAGGCGAAGCAGCGCCGATCGCCGGGGACCAGGCGATTGCGCAGGTCGTCCCAGCCCTGGATCACGTGCACCGCCTCGTAGCGGATGATCTTCTCGAGGATCGCCGCCGGGGTGTCCCAGTCGATGTGGCGCAGGGTGAGGAAGCCGCGGTTGAACCACGTCACGAAGAGATGGGCGAAGTCCTCGTCGAGCGGGTGCAGATCGGGCGCCTCGCGCAGGCGCGCCATCAGATCCTCGCGCATCCGGACGAGCGCCAGGGTGCCGCCGGGGGCGAGGTTGAGGCGGCGCAGGATCTCGCGGCGGCGCGGCTCGCTGGCCGCGCGCAGGCGCTTGGCCGTCTCGTAGGAGCGATCGGCGAGCCACGCCGTCGCCGCCTGTTCGAGGCCGGCCTCGTCGGCGCCGAAGTCGTCGACGAGACGGCGCAGGAACTCCGTCTTCTCGGCCGGATCGGCCTCCTGATAGGCGGCGAGCACCAGCCGGGCGAGCATCACTCCCGACGCCTCGCCGCGCCGCGACAGCAGCGCCTCGACGGTGCGCAGCAGATGCGCCGCCCGCACCTCGCCGTCGCCCTTCACGCCCTTGCGGCTCGATCCCCAGGACAGGGACTCGAGCAGATCGCCGACCAGAGCGGAGATCCGCCGTCCGGAGAGGTTGGAGAGCAATGTCCTCATGGCCCACCTCGCGCGTCGTTCACCGCGAATGATGCGCCCGTCGGCGGGTGCTCCGCCACCCTCGAATGTCAGGGGGCTGCGAAAGTTCGAGGCAACCGGCGAGATCATTTCTTCTTCGAAACGATCTCGCCGGCGACCTCACGCCCCCTCCGCCGGTTCCGCCGACGGGCGCCACAGACCCTGGGTTTCGCGCAGGACGTCGTCGACCCTGCGCCCCTCGCGCCACACGGCGAGATCCGTCGGCTCCGGCGCCGGCGCAGTGCCGTGCGGACAGGGCTCGACGGCCCCGACATGGGCTGCGAGCGGCACCACCCCGGCCCACACCGGCCAGGAGAGGTCCTCGAGATCGTCGGCGACGCCGGCGGCGCGGACCTTCACCGAAGCCTCCTCGACGTCCATGGCGAGGACCGAGGTCGCCTTCAATTCCTGTGCCGTGGTCGGGCGCAATCGGGCGGCGCGACCAGGCGAGAGGCGATCGACGAGACCGTCGAGGGCCCGCGCCTTCTCCTCCGGGTCGTCGACGAGGCGGGCGAGGCCGAAGCACATCGCCGAGCGGTAGTTCACCGAGTGATGGAAGGCGGTGCGCGCCAGCACCAGGCCGTCGAGATGGGAGACGGTGAGACACACCGGCAGGCCCTCTGCCTGGGTCCGCAACATCCGGCTCGCCGCCGAGCCGTGCCAGTAGAGGCGATCGCCGTCGCGCCAATGGATCGTCGGAGTGCAGAAGGGCTGGCCGTCGAGCACCCAGGCGACGTGGGCGAGCGCGGCGGCGTCTAGCACCGCCCAGACGCTCGCCCGATCGTAGCGGGCCCGCTCGTGCATCCGCTTGACGCGGTTGCGCGGAGTGACGGGGAAGGAGGCGGTGTCGGTCATGGCTTGCCTTTCGAAACGAGACGGTCCACCGATAGGCCCGACGATTGGTTCGAAGAAGGTCCAATTCCATGCATCCTTTCGAGACCAATTCGGCGGATTGGTCGGCCCTGATCCCGGTCTCGCCCGGTGAGGGGCCACGCTCGACGGCGCTCTACCGGGCATTGCGGCGACTGATCGAGGCCGGCACCCTGGCGCGCGGGGCGAAGCTGCCGCCGACGCGCGATCTCGCCTGCCGGCTCGGGATCGCGCGCGGCGCGGTGGTGGCCGCCTTCGAGATGCTCGGGGCGGAGGGGTTCGTCGAGGCGCGGGTCGGCGCCGGCACGTTCGTGGCGGCGGACGTGCCGCGCGGCGGCGGGACGCCGTCCGCGATCGCCGTCGGCGCGCCGCCCGATCCGCCGCTGCCGGGAACCCTCGGGGTGGCGATGCCGGACGCGACGACGCAACGGGTGTTCCGCGCCCTGCTGACGCGGCGGCTGGCGCGGCCCTCTCCCGCCTTCTTCCACTACGGCGACCCGCGTGGCGGACGCGGGCTGCGCGAGGAAATCGCCGCCTATCTGAAGGTGGCGCGCGGGGTCGTCTGCGACGCCGAGCGGATCGTGGTGACCTCCGGCACCCAGCAGGGGCTCGATCTCTTCCTGCGCGCAGCGCTGCGACCCGGCGATCGGATGTGGATCGAGGATCCGTGCTATCCGCGCGCCCTCGACGCGGTGCGCGGCGTCGGCGTCGAGGCGGTCGGCGTACCGGTCGATCGCGAGGGGCTGGACGTCGCCGCCGGCGCGGCGCTGGCGCCGACTGCTCGGGCGGTCCACGTGACGCCGTCGCATCAGTTTCCGCTCGTGGTGACGCTGACGATGCGCCGCCGCCTCGCCCTGCTCGACTGGGCGCGGCGGGCCGACGCCTTCGTGGTCGAGGACGACTACGACAGCGAATTCCGGTGGGCCGGCGCGCCGCTCGCCTCGCTGCAGGGCATGGACGCGAGCGGACGGGTGGTCCACCTCGGCACCTTCTCAAAATCGCTCGGCCCCGGCTTCCGAGTCGGCTGGATGGTGCTGCCGGACCGGTTGCTCGAGCCGGTGATCGGCTTGCGCGAGCGCGGCGACCGGTTTCCCGCCGTCCTCGCCGAGGACGCCATCGCCGCGCTGCTGCGCGAGGGGCACTTCGCCCGCCACCTGAAGCGGGTGCGGCGCA
>JAAYVT010000660.1 GCA_012517025.1 Phyllobacteriaceae bacterium
CGCCGGCGCCGTGATCGATGAAGAAGCGGCGGCCGACGGTGGCGCCGGGGTGAATGTCGACGTTGGTCAGGAACCGCCCCAGCCACGACACGAAGCGGCCGGCGAAGCGGTGGCCGGCGGTCCACAGCCGGTTGGCGACACGGTGCCAGACGATGGCGTGGACACCCGGGTAGGTCAGCCAGATCTCGAGCGTGAAGCGGGCGGCGGGATCCCGCGCCTTCACGCAGGCGACGTCCTCGCGGATCATCGCCCACAGGCCCTGGCGCGGCGACTTCGCCGGCGCGGGCGCGGTCAGGGCGGGGTCGAAGGGAACGTCGCTCATGGCCTGCTCCGTGGGGCGATCGGCTGCGGTCGTTCGGGCGAGGAGGTCGCCACGAGACGGGTCGGTCATGGCCGAACCCGGACGGGGGCGCCGACCGGTTCGGCCTCCTCGGCGACGAGACGCTCGTGCAGCTCGACCAGCCGGTCGACCGGCAGCGGCCGCTTGGAGCGCACCGCATGGGCCTTCACCCGGGCGAGGAGCTTCGGATAGACGCGATCGTCGAGATCGACGCCACGAGTGGCCAGCGCATGGGCGATGGCGGTGCGGCCGTAGTGCTTGCCGATGGCGAAGCCGTGATCGCGGCCGAGGCGGCGCGGATCGACGCCCTGATAGGTGTCGCGGTTCCACAGCAAGCCGGCGACGTGGATGCCGCTCTCGTGGGTGAAGACGTCGGCGCCGATCACCGCCTTCTGCGGATGGATCGGCCGGCCCGACGCGGTCGAGACCACCGCCGCGACGTCGCAGAGCCGGCCGGCGGCGACGCCGGAGGGGTAGCCCTGGCGCTCCAGCGCCACCACCATCTCCTCGAGCGGGGCGTTGCCGGCGCGTTCGCCCAGCCCCCCGACCGTCACCGAGACGTGGCGGGCGCCGGCGCGGACGGCGGCGAGCGCATTCGCCGTGGCGAGGCCGAGGTCGTCATGAGTGTGGATCTCCAGCGGCAGGTCGGTGCCGGCGACGAGGCGCGAGATCAGATCGTGAGTGGCGAAGGGGTCGAGCACGCCGACGGTGTCGGCGATCCTGACCCGGAAGGCGCCGAGCCGTTCCACCGTCTCGATCACTCGGGTGAGATGATCGAGATCGGCGCGGCTGGCGTCCTCGCAGCCGATCGCCACCTCGAAGCCCATGTCGAGGGCGGTCGGCACCAGCCGCTCGATGCGGGCGAGCGCGGTCGTCCGGTCGATGCCGAGTTTCGCCGAGAGCTGCAGGTCGGAGGCGGGGATCGACAGATTGACCGCCGAGACTCCGGCGGCGCGGGCCGCGTCGAGATCCGCCCGCGTCATCCGGCACCAGGCGAGCACACGCAGCGGCAGACGGGCGACGACGATGGCGCGGATCGCCGACTGTTCGTCGGCGCCCATCGCCGGGGTGCCGGCCTCGATTTCGGGGACGCCGGCTTCCGCCAGCGCCTCCGCGATCTCGACCTTTTCGGCGTCGGAGAAGGCGACGCCGGGGGCCTGTTCACCATCGCGCAGGGTGGTGTCGTTCAGGAACACACGGGGGGTCATCGGCGTCCCTCCCCTCGCCTCAGGCGTAGACCGGATTGAAGGTGGTCGGAGCCTTGTCGGCCCCCTGCCAGAACGGCGACAAGGCGCGCAGCTTCTCGATGATCGGCGGCATCACCTCGAGGACGCGGTCGACGTCCGCATCGGTGTTGTCGCGGGAGAACGAGAAGCGGATGGCCCCGTGCGCCGCCGTGTAAGGGATGTTCATGGCGCGCAGCACGTGGCTCGGCTCGAGCGAGCCGGAGGTGCAGGCCGAGCCGGACGAGGCGGCGATGCCCTCGCGGTTCATCAACAGCAGGATGCCCTCGCCCTCGACGTATTCGAAGGCGATGTTGGCCGTGTTGGGCAGGCGCTCGGCCGGGTTGCCGGTGACGAAGCAGCTCGGGATGCGCTGGAGGAGGCCCTTCTCGAGCCGATCGCGGAGAGCGGCGACGCGGCCGACCTCGTCCTCCATATGGGCGAGCGCCAGTTCGGCCGCCTTGCCGAGACCGACGATGCCGGGGGTGTTCTCGGTGCCGGCGCGACGGCCGCGCTCCTGGTGACCACCCTTCAGAAGCGAGCGGAAACGGGCGCCGCGCTTGACGTAGAGCGCACCGATGCCCTTGGGGCCGTGCAGCTTGTGGCCGGAGAGCGACAGCATGTCGATCATGGTCGACTTCAGATCGATCGGGATCTTGCCGACCGCCTGGACGGCGTCGGTGTGGAAGATCGCGCCGACCTCCTTGGCCATCTCCGCCAGTTCCGGGATCGGGAAGATCGTCCCGGTTTCGTTGTTCGCCCACATGATCGAGACGACGGCGGTCTTCTCCGACAGCGCGGCGCGATAGGCCTCGATGTCGAGCAGGCCCTTGGCGTCGACCGGGATGACGTGGACCTTGACGCCTTTCGTCTTCTCGAGATGGGCGCACAGCGACAGCACCGCCGGATGTTCCACCGCCGAGGTGACGATCTCGTCGCGGCCGGGCTGGGCCTCGAGCGCGGAGAGAATGGCGGTGTTGTCGCTCTCGGTGCCGCCCGAGGTGAAGACCACCTCGTGATCGAACTCGGCGCCGAGCAGCTTCTGCAGCGAGGCGCGCGCCGCTTTGACCGCGCCGCCGACGGAGGCGCCGAAGGCGTGCATCGAGGAGGGATTGCCGAACTGCTCGGTGAAGTACGGCAGCATCGCCTGCACGACTTCCGCGTCGCAGCGGGTGGTGGCGTTGTTGTCGAGATAGACGGGGGTGGGCATCGGCCTGGCTCCTCGTTTCTGTCCACGTCGCGGCGGGCGCGCGAACGCGCCCCGCCCGCCTCACTTCACCGGCACCACCCGGAGCGGGATGCCGAGCTTCGCCATCAGCTTTTCCTGGACGCCGCCGACCGTCATCGAGGCCATCTGGCAGCCGACGCAGGCGCCGGTCAGCTTGACGATGACGTTCGATCCGTCGACGTCGATCAGCTCGCAGTCGCCGCCGTCCTTCTTGAGGTACGGACGGATCTCCTCGAGCGTCTCCTCGATCAGGCGGATCTTCTGCAGCGTGGTGTAGCGCGGGGCGGCGGCGGGGGCCGGCGTCGGGGCTTCCGCGACCGGGGCGATGATCTCGGTGGCCGCGGCCGCCTTCTCCAGCGCCTCGAGCGAGATCACTGGCGCGCGCGCCTCGGTGGCCGGCGTGGCGACCGGGGTCGAGCCGACCGCCGCGCCCTTGGGCTTGGCCTTCTGCTTCAGGGTCTTGGGATCGGCGCCGCCGACCTTGTAGGCGGCTTCCGCCACGATCAGGCCCTCGGCGACCATCTCGGCGTTGACGCGGGCGAGCACGCCCTCGAGCGCCTCGAAACAGGTGAGGCAACCGCCGCCGGCCTTGGTGTAGTTGGTCAGTTCCTCGATCGTGGTCAGCTCGTTGCCGCGCACCGCGCGCTCGATCATGCCCTCGTCGACGCCGAAGCACTTGCAGACCAGCGCGCCTTCCTCGTGATCGTCCTTCCACTCTTCACCGCGGAAGTTCGCCACCGCCGCCTGGAGGGCCTCGTAGCCCATCACCGAGCAGTGCATCTTCTCCGGCGGCAGACCGCCGAGGAAGTCGGCGATGTCCTGGTTGGAGATCTTCAGAGCCTGATCGAGGGTCTTGCCGAGGATGATCTCGGTCAGCGCCGACGACGAGGCGATCGCCGAGCCGCAGCCGAAGGTCTGGAACTTCGCCGCTTCGATGACCTCGGTCTCGGGGTTCACCCGCATCATCAGCTTGAGCGCGTCGCCGCAGGAGATCGCGCCGACCTCGCCGACCGCGTTGGCGGTCTCGAGCACCCCGGCGTTGACCGGGTTGAAGAAGTAGTCCTTGACCTTGTCGGTGTAGTCCCACATGGGCCGCTCTCCTGAAATGGGGTTCGGTTCAACCGAAGGACTTGCCGCACGAGCACTTCGAGGTGGCGTTCGGGTTGTCGAAGACGAAACCCGACGCATCGAGGCCGGTGACGAAGTCGACCGTCATGCCGGAAACCAGCGGTTGGCTGTCGGCGTCGACGTAGAGCTTGACGCCGTCCTGATCGATCACGGTGTCGCCGTCGCGAACGGTGCCCTCGAGGCCCATCATGTATTTGAAGCCGGCGCAGCCGCCCGCCTCGACCTTGATGCGCAGGCCTTCCGCCGGGGCGGTGGCGCGGGAGAGGGCCGTCTTGACGGCGGTGACGGCGCTGTCGGTGAGCTGGATCATGGTCGAAATCCTCGTGTCCGATGGACGGGTCGAGGAGGGTTTCGCAAAGCCCGTGCCAAAGGTCGAAACCCCTGACAAAACACGTATTTTTCCGTTCGAAGCGATGTGCGAAATCCGACAAGGGCGCTTTTGCGACATGTCGACAAAGCGACGAAGTCCCTGATCGATCGAGGTTTTTCGCTTTGTCGCCGCGATCCGTTCGCAGTTGCGAAGAGCCGGTCGCGATTCCGATCAGCCCGCCGCGATCCGGGTGGCGAGATCGTCGCGCAGCGCCTCGGCGGCTTGGCGTCCGGAGAAGGTGTGGATCGACCAGGCGCGACGGGCGCCGGCGATGCGCGCGACGACTTCCCAAGTCGACGGGCCGTCGGACCAGTCGTTCTCGACCATCTCGACAGCGACGACGTCGGCGAAGCGGAGGGCGCGGCAAAAGCGCAGACCGAAGTCGCCGCGCGTCGTCTCGACGACGAGGCGGCGATCGAAATCGACGACGATTTCGCGGGCCAGGCCGAGGATCTCCCCGGCGAGCATCGGCAGACCGACCGCCAGCGCGCCGAGCGAAACGAGCCAGAACGGCAGTTCGGCGAGTTCGAAGGGATGCCCGGGGCGGACGAGCAATTCCCACGGGGCGAGGAAGGTGAAGAGACCGAAGCCGCCGAGGAGGACGCGGACGGCCGGCCCCATCGCTTCGTCGAAGACGAGGCGATGCGGCGGCTCGGTTCGCCCTGATCCGTCGTCGGGGATGTCGTCGGCGCCGTTCCTCATGAGGAGAGAGTGGCGGTTCCCCATGAAGAATCGACGAAGGCCGACCGGAGGATCGGCACGCTTCGGCTCATTCCGCCGCGACGGTGATCGTCTCGCCGCGATCGAGGATGCGGCGGCGTTCGGCCATTCGGCTCTCGCCGTCCTCGGCGCCGAAGCAGGAGGCGAAGTCGGCGCATTGGGCGCAGGACGGCGCCGAGCACAGCGAGAAGCCCTCGGCCTCGCAGAGCTTGCGATAGAAGAACTTCTTCCAGCGCATGTTGTCGGTGTTGGCGGCGGCCAGCGTCGGGAAGTGACGGGCGAGCAGACGGCCGAGTTCGGCGCGGTCGTAGAGGCCGAGGTCCTGCCAGAGATGATCCGGCTTCAGCGCCCGACGCGCCACGATGCGGGCGAGGACGGGCGCGAGCGCGGTGGCACCGTGCTCGAGCAGCAGGTCGCCGAGCATCTCCTCCTCGATCTCGCGGGCCGGGATCACCGTCGCCACCGGCGGCAGGAAGGCGCGGTCGAGACGCGGGAAGCGTTCGGCGAGCAGCGCCGTGACGGTCGCCGCGTCGAGGCCGGTCGCCTCGCACAGCGTCGCCTCGCCGCGCCGAACTTCGGTCAGCGCGACCGAGAGTGCGCAGGCGATCACGTGGGTGTCGAAGTCGCGGCCGTCGTCGCCGGACACGGCGGCGGCGGACATGAAACGATCGTGCCAACGACGGGCCATCGGTCTCACCTCCGATCGAGAGTTCTCGGCGAAGCGATCGGGACGGTCGGCGGCCGGGGGGAGGCACCGACCGTCCCGGGGGGTACGATCGCCGCGCCGGTTCCGGGAACGGCGGGGCGGCGATCGAAGGCGTCAGGCGGCGAGCTTGTCGGCGGTCTGATGGGTCTGGCAGTTCTTCGGGCAGACGCGGGCGCAGGCACCGCAGCCGATGCAGGCGCCGGCGGAGTCGACGACCATGATCATGCGGTTCAGCTCGCCGTCGAAATCCTCGTCCTCGCCCTCCTCGCACTTGCCGAGGATCTCGCCCTCGTCGTCGACGCCGTAGAGGTGCATGACGTCGCGCGAGCAGACCTTATAGCAACGGCCGCAGCCGATGCAGGTCTCGCCGTCGATCTTCATCAGATATTCCGGCATCCAGGTGGAGCCGTCACGGGTCACGAAGTCGGTCATCACGCGGCCTCCAGGCTCTTCAGCTGCGCCCGCGCCGCGTCGAGCGCGGCATAGGCGTCGTGGGTCGCCTGGGCGACCTCCATGATCGTCTTCCAGTTGACCGGCAGTTCCTCGGAGAGGTCGTGCAGGTTCATCTTGGCGTTGGTGGCCTTGGCGGAGAGCTTCTTGATCTCGGCCTTCAGCGTCTCGACGTCGGACATCGGTCCCTCCTCGGGAAAGCGGAAAGATGAGGAGCCGAGCATCATCCCCGGCGCGAACGGGACGGGCGATCGGCCCACGAGACCGCCCGCCCCGCCCGAGCGATCGGGCCGGCCGCGCCGGGGATGATGCCGGCGGGCGGCGCGGGGAATGCGCCGCCCTCCCCGGTCACCAGTCGGCGACTTCGGGGAACTTGGCGATCATCTCGCAGGCCTCGTCGACCGCCTTGGTGCCGGCCTCGGCGAGCTTGGTGAGGTCGTCGTGGCCCCAGCGATGGACGTCGCGCAGCGACTTCGACAGCACCACCAGACGGCCGGTGGTGAGGATCACCCGGCCGAAGCCCTCGTGGCTCATCTTCATCATCGGCGAGGCCATCTTGCCGGCCTTGGCCTCCACGGCGAGGCCGATCGCGGCATAGAACTTCTCGACCCGCCACAGCACGTCCGGGTCGGGATCGCCGATGATCGGGATCTCGCGGCGCTGTTCCTTGGTGAGGATGAAATCCTTCAGGAGCGAGGCGTCGGAGCGGCCTTCCCAGGTGCCGTAGCTGTCCTCGGCGCGGACCAGCCGCACCAGGGTCGCGAGAAACGGAGTGGCGAGCGCCACGTCGTCGGCGGAGAGTTCGGCGGTGTCGGTCATGTCGGATCCTCAGTCGTCGGCGAAGGACGGTTTGGGGGCGGCGATGCCGGCTTCCGCCAGCACTTTGCGCAGCCAGGGCGGCGGCGCGCCGTTCAGCATGGTGCGGGTGCGCTCCAGCACCTCGTCGATCGGCGAAGGCGCCTGCACCTTGATCGGATGGATCTTGGCGGCGACGACCTTGGCGGCCGAGGGGCCGCCGATCGCCAGACAGAAGAGAAGATGACAGCCGGTCAGCGCGTCGACCTTCGGGGTGATGCGGTCGTCGCCGTCGGTCTTGTGGCTGCCGGACTGCTCGGTGACGTCGTCGAAGGCGAGCGCTTCGACGAAGCTCCAACCTTCCTTGGTCACGTCGTAGACGGCGAAGCGGCTCGCCGACCCGAAGTGGGCGTTGAGCCCCTTCATGTCGTTGGTGGCGATGGCGACGCGCACGGCGCCGGCCGGCCGTTCGTGGGCGACCTCGGGGGCGGCGTCAGTGGGCACGAGCGACAGTCTCCGGACGGCGGTCATGGGCGTTCTCTCTCTTGGTGAGCGGGTTCAACCCTTCGGGGGTCGGTTCGTGCCGCTGGGCCTGGAAGACGTTGGCGACGTCGAAGATCAGATCGCGGGTGCCGCGATAGCCGACGAAGCAACGGTGCTGCGCGCCCAGCCGATCGAAGATCGGAAACCCGACCCGATAGTGCGGAATGCCGAGATGCTCGGCGGCCTGACGGCCGTGGCTGTGGGTGACGATCAGATCGCACTCGCCGGCGACCTTCTCGAAGTCGCCGAGGTCGCCGACCTTCACTTCGTCGGCCGGCACCTTCTTGAGGATCGGCGAGGCGCCGGTGGTGGTCACCGCCGCCGTCACCTCGGCGCCCATGCCGGCGAAGAAGGTGGCGAGCTGATAGAGGTGATCGGGCTCGGCGGCGATGCCGATCTTCTTGCCGCCGAAGTGGAAATGGCCGTCGAGCAGGGCGTCGGAGAGCTGCGAGCGGCGGCGCCGGATCGACGCCGGCACCGGCTGGCCGGAGATCTCGGCGAGCCCGGTGACGAAGCGGTCGGCCGCCTTGAGTCCGGTCAGGGTGCCGAACAGCGTGTAGGGCACGTCGGCGACCTCGGCGAGCTTCTCGGCGGCGGCGCGCTGGCCCTCGCCGATGGCGAGGCAGTGGACGCATTCGCCGAGCGAACGGATGTCCTCGACCTTCGTGCCGCCGTAGGTGGTGGGGATCCACTTGCCCGGCACGGTGCCGTCGAGCGCGCCGGAGACGTCCGGCAGGATGGTCGCCTCGAGCCCGAAGGCCTCGACGGTGTCGCGGATTTCCTCGATGTCGGCGACCGTCAGGTTGAAGCCCGGCAAGATGGCGACGCGACGCGGGTTCCGGCGGGCCGACACCCGCTCGGTGATGCCGTCGATCATCGCGACGACCGCCTTGGTCCAGCCTTCCTCGATGCCGCCGTTGAAGTCCGGGGTGGCGGCGAGCACCACCTCGGTGCCTTCCAACGCCTCGGCGCGACGAGCCTTGATCATCGCCAGATCACCGGCGAAGTCCTCGCCGCGGGTCTCCACCAGCGCCGTCGTGCAGATGCCGATCAGCTTCGGCTTGGTCCGCGTCTTCAGATTCATGATCGCCTCTTCGAGGTGATCGGCGCCGCCCATGATGGTCGCGACCTCGTCCATCGCCGTCGTCTGCAGCGGGATGGTCTCCTTGAAGTGGCGGACGAACAGGACGAGGGCGAAAGAGGTGCAGCCCTGCGAGCCGTGGAACAGCGGCACGCAGCCGTCGACGCCGAGATAGGCGAAGGCGGCGCCGAGCGGCTGGCTCGACTTCAAGGGATTGACCGAGGCCGACTTCTCGACCGGCAGGACGTAGGCCATGGGTGCCTCCTCAGCAGTCGTCGGCGTCGCCGGCCCCTGAGCCGGCGAACTTCTTCAGCGTGTGGGCGGGGAACGTCTCGCCGACGATCGCGGCGGCGCGACCGGCCTGCGGGAACGGCGCGGGGCGGGAACCGCCGATCACGCTCTCGCCGGTGACCCAGCCGTCGGCGTCGAAGGGCGCGGGCTCGCGCACCTGCGCCCACACCGGATTGTGGACGGCGATGTCGATCTGGCGGACCAGCTCGATCATGCCGTCGTAGCCGGCGTAGGGAACGTGACGTTCCTGGTTGATGTCGAGCCAGGGCATCCGCGCCTTGAGCGCGATGAACTGGGTGCGGCCGCCCGACAGCATGATGTCGGCGTCGTGCCGCTCGAGCAGGGCGTACAAATCGCGCGGCGCCATGCCCTCGAACATGCGGTGCTCGTCCTCGAGGATCTGCTTGACGCGCTCCTTGTCCTCGGGGGTCGACTTCTTGACCGAGGTGCCGACGATCTCGATGCCGATCTCCATCAGCGCCGAGGCGACCGACCACGACTTGACGCCGCCGGTGTTGAGCAGCACCCGCTTGCCGGAGAGACGCTCGCGGAAACCTTCGAGCTTTTCCCAGGCGATCTTCTCCTCGCGGGCGATCACCGCCTCGGTGCGATCGAGGAGTTCCGGGTCGGCGCCGCGCTGCACCAACAGCGTGGCGAGCCGGCGCAGGGCCTCCGAGGTGTCGGCGATGCCGTAGAACGACCCCTCGAAGAACGGGATGTCCCAGCGCTCTTCCATTTTTCGGGCGAGATTGATCAGGGCGGTCGAGCACACCATCATCGTCGCCCGGGCGCGATGGGCGGAGGCGACGTCGAGATAGCGCGCGTCGCCGGGGATGCAGGCGCGCACTCGGATGCCGAGTTCGTCGAGCAACGGCTTCACCAGCCAGAACTCGCCGGAGAGATTGAACTCGCCGAGGATGTTGACGTCGTAAGGCGTCACGTCGTCGGGCTCCCGGGTGCCGATGACGTGGTCGAGCAGAGCCTCGCCGGCGAGCTTGTTGCCGAGGTTCTTCGAGCCGACGAAGCCGGCGGCGTGGACCGGGATCACCGCCGTCTCGAACTTCTCGGTGGCGTGGCGGCAGACGGCGTCGATGTCGTCGCCGATCAGCGCGGTGACGCAGGTCTCGTAGACGAAGATCGCCGGGGGGTGATGGGCGTCGACGATCTCGCGGATCGCCTTGTAGAGCTTGCGCTCGCCCTGCCCCATCACGACGTCGAGCTCGGTCAGGTCGGTGGTGAAGGAGGTGCGCCACAGCATCGGGCCGGAAGAGGCGGCGCCGCGGTTGTCCCAGGAGTTGCCCTCGCAGGCGAGCGGAGCGTGGATCAGGTGGGCGGCGTCGGTGATCGGCTGCAGCACGATCTTGGCGCCGTCGAAGGCGCAGCCACCGGCGGCGGCGCCGGGGGTCAAGGGCTTGGAACAGCCCTTCTTGCGAGCTTTCTCGTCCTTGGCCGCGTTCTTGTCGCAACCCGGCTCGTTGAAGAGTTCCTGGACCTTCGGTGAGAGCATGTCGGGTCCCCTCTCTCGCGTCGGGTTTGTCGCATGACCGACAAACCGGCCTCGTCGGGGAGAGAGGAGCAACCGGCGTGCCAGACCGCCGCACGTCGCCGGCCTCGACGACATTCCGAGATACTTCATATTTTCGATATTTTTCTTTTCTTTCGAATTTCAGTCTCTATCCTCCCGCGCGCGGTCTCGGCGCGAGGCCGCCCGCCGCGGGTGCCGAAGCGCACCGACGACGATCGGCGGAACGACGCAGGGGGAAAACGACATGAGCACCGAGAGTGCCCTCGCATCCGGGTTGGGCAAGGCCGCGCGCCGCCTGACGCAGTTCATGAGCCTGTTGTTCCTGGTGAGCTTCATCGACCGATCGAACGTCAGCTTCGCCGCGCTCTCCATGAACAAGGATCTCGGCTTCACGCCGACGGTCTACGCCTGGGGCGTCGGCTTCTTCTTCTTCGGCTACGTGCTGTTCGAAGTGCCGTCGAACATGATCCTGGAGAAGATCGGGGCGCGGCGGTGGATCGCGCCGATCGTCGTCGCCTGGGGCCTCGCCTCGGTGGCGCTGGCCTGGGCCGGCGACGCGAAGAGCTTCTTCGCGCTGCGCTTCCTGCTCGGCATGGCGGAGGCCGGGCTGCTGCCGGGGCTGCTCCTCTACATGACGTGGTGGTTTCCCGCCAATCGGCGGGCGCGGACGACGGCGTTGTTGATGTTGGCGATCCCACTGTCGATCGTGATCGGCGGACCGCTCTCCGGCATCATCCTCGGCATTCCCGGGCTCGACGGGGCGCTCGGCTTCAAGGCTTGGCAGTGGCTGTTCATCCTCGAGGGGATCCCGGCGATCTTCGTCGGCCTGATGGTGCCGCTCGTCATGACCGATCGTCCCGCCCACGCGCATTGGCTGACAGCGGAGGAGAAGGCGGCGATCGACGCCGCGCTCGACCGCGAGGGACGCGCCGGCGGAAGCCACGCGCACGGCTCGACCCTGCTCGAGGGGCTCGTCTCGCCGCCGGTGCTGTTGTTGTCGCTCGCCTATTTCGGTTCGCTGCTCGGCGGCTTCGGCATCATCTTCTGGGTGCCGCAGATCGTGAAGGCGTTCGGCCTCTCCAACGTCCAGACCGGCTTCGTGGCGGCGATCCCCTATGCGGCGGCGGTCGTGGCGATGGTGGTGCTCGGCCGCATCGGCGACACGACCGGCAAGCGGGTGCTGTTGGTCGTGCTGCCGGCGGTGGCCGGAGCGATCGGCCTGATCGGCGCCGGGCTCAGCTCCGATCCGATCCTGTCGATCGTGGCGCTGTCGGTGGCGGCGAGCGGCGTCTACGGCCTGTTGCCGTCGTTCTGGACGTTGCCGCCGACCTACCTCAAGGGCTCGGCGGTCGCCGCCGCCTTCGCCACCGTCAATTCGCTCGGGACGCTCGGCGGCTTCGTCGGCCCCTACATCGTCGGTTGGGCGAAAGAGACCACCGGCTCGTTCTCGACCGGCCTGATCCTGCTCGGTTGCGGCGCCCTGGTGAACGCCGCCGCCGTGTTGGTGCTCACCAAGGTCATGCCGCGCGATCGGGCCTGAGATCCGAGCCCTCCGAGACGACGACGGCCGCCCTTTCGGGCGGCCGTCGCATTTCCGACACGTCGGGTTTCCGACCTCTCCGCCTCAGCGAGTGAGGTCGAAGGAGTAGTCGGTGACGCCGGGGACGATGGTGTCCTGGTCGAGCTTGTCGAAGACCTTGTCGAGGATCGTCGTCAGAACCCGCAGGCCGCCCTGATAGCCCATCAGCGGGAAGCGGTGGTGGTGGTGACGATCGAAGATCGGGAAGGTCAGGCGGATCAGCGGGATGCCGGTGTCGCGCTCGAGGTACTTGCCGTAGGACGAGCCGATCATGAAGTCGACCGGTTCGGTGAACAGCAGCGACCGCATGTGCCACAGGTCCTTGCCGGCCCACACCTGCGCCGCCTTGCCGAACGGATTGGCCGCCAGCATTTCCTTCATCTCGGCTTCCCACTGCTTGTTGCCGTTGGTGGCGAGGCAGTGGGTCGGCTCACCGCCCGTCTCCATGACGAACTGAGCCATCGCCTGGACGAAGTCCGGGTCGCCCCAGATCGCGTACTTCTTGCCGTGCAGATGGGCCTGGCTGTCGGCCATGGCGTCGATCAGGCGGCCGCGCTCCTTGCGGATCCCCTCCGGGATCGCCTTGCCGGAGAGCTCGGACACCTTCATCAGGAAGGCGTCGGTCGCCCGGATGCCGAGCGGATAGTGGAAGGCGGCGGTCTCCTGGCCCTGCTCGGCGACATAGTCCATCGTCTTGCGGGTGTTCCAGTACTGCAGCGAGATCGTGCCCTTGGCGTCGAGGGCGCCCTTGACCTCGTCGATCGTGGTGCCGCCGTCGTACATGCGATACTCGCCGTCCGAGGGGGTGTCGAACTGGTCGGAGGCGTCGGAGACGAAGGTGTACTCGACGCCCATCAGGTCGAGCAGGCGCTTCAGCTCGCGGTTGTTGCCGACGCAGAAGCCGTCGAAGCCCGGGATGATGTTGATCGCGGTGCCCGGCTTGCGTTCGGCGCCCTTCCAGAAGTTCTCCAGAATGCCCTTGATCATGTTGTCGTAGCCGTCGACGTGGCTGCCGACGAAGGCCGGGGTGTGGGCATAGGGGACCGGGAACTCTTCCGGAACCGAGCCCTTCTTCTTGGCGTTGGCGATGAAGCCCTGGAGGTCGTCGCCGATGACTTCCGCCATGCAGGTGGTGGAGACGGCGATCATCTCGGGCTGATAGAGCGACGAGCAGTTGGCGAGGCCGTCGATCATGTTCTGCAGGCCGCCGAACACCGCCGCGTCCTCGGTCATCGAGGAGGATACCGCCGAGCACGGCTCCTTGAAGTGACGCGACAGGTGCGAACGATAGTAGGCGACGCAGCCCTGCGAGCCGTGCACGAAGCTCATGCACTTGGAGAAGCCGGCGGAGGCGAACACCGCGCCGAGCGGCTGGCAGGCCTTGGCCGGGTTCACCACCAGGGACTCACGGGCGAGGTTCTTCTCGCGATATTCCCAGGACTTGGTGAACTCGCCCTGCTCGGCGACCTTCTCGTCGGGCAGCGGGCATTCGAATTCGGCCCGCTTGCGGGCGAACATTTCCTGGTATTCCGGCTCGCGGAAGAGCGGAGCGTGATCGAGCACGCGATCGGCGGACTGCGGCATGGTTGGTCACCTCTCTCGCGGCCTCCGCGCCAGACGACGGACGGCCATTCAGGGTGTGAGCGGGGGATCGCGCGGAAGCTCGCTTCCACGACGGGTCGATGCGTCGAATTTCGTCGAAGTCTCGGGAGACCCCCTCCGCCGGGGCGGAGGGGAAACGTCCGGAAGGCCGATCACTCGGCCGCAGCGGCCATCGGCTCTTTCTCGGCCCAGGGCGCGTCGAACATGTCCCAGACCGGATTGTTGATGGCGAGGTCCATGTCGCGGGCGAAGATCGCGAAGCCGTCGTAGCCGTGATAGGGGCCGGAGTAGTCCCAGGAGTGCATCTGACGGAACGGGATGCCCATCTTCTGCACCGGGTACTTCTCCTTGATGCCCGAGCCGACCAGATCCGGACGCACCTTCTCGATGAACTTCTCGAGCTCGTAGCCGGTGACGTCGTCGTAGATCAGCGTGCCCTTCTTCACATAGTGACCGGTGCGCTGATAATCGTCGTTGTGGGCGAACTCGTAACCCGTGCCGGCGATCTCCATGCCGAGGTCTTCGTAGGCGTTGATCACGTGACGGGGGCGCAGGCCACCGACGTAGAGCATCACCTTCTTGCCCTCGAGACGCGGACGGTACTTGGCGATCACGGCATCGACCAGCGGCTGGTACTTGGTGATGACGGCTTCCGCCTTCTCCTCGATCTCCGGGCCGTAGTGCTTGGCGATCTTGCGCAGCGAGGCGGCGATCTGCGACGGGCCGAAGAAGTTGTACTCCATCCACGGAATACCGTACTTCTCTTCCATGTGCCGGCAGATGTAGTTCATCGAGCGGTAGCAGTGGATGAGGTTGAGCTTGGCGTGGACCGCGTTCTCGACCTCGGCGAGCGTAGCGTCGCCCGACCAGTTGCCGACCACCCGCAGACCCATCTCCTCGAGCAGAATGCGCGAGGCCCAGGCGTCGCCGCCGATGTTGTAGTCGCCGATGACGTTGACGTCGTAAGGCGTGGTCTCGACCTCACGGGTCTTCTTGTCGAACACCCAATCGCGGATCGCGTCGTTGGCGATGTGGTGGCCGAGCGACTGGGAGACGCCGCGGAAGCCTTCGCACCGCACCGGCACGATGGTCTTGTCGTGTTCCTTCGACTTCTTCTTCGACACCGCCTCGATGTCGTCGCCGATCAGGCCGATCGGGCACTCGGACTGCACCGAGATGCCGTTGGCGAGCGGGAACAGGACCTCGATCTCGTCGATGATCTTCTCGAGCTTCTTGTCGCCGCCGAAGACGATGTCGCGCTCTTGGAAGTCGGAGGTGAACTGCATCGTCACGAAGGTGTCGATGCCGGTCTTGCCGATGTAGTAGTTGCGGCGCTGGGACCAGGAATACTGGGCGCAGCCGACCGGGCCGTGCGAGATGTGGACCATGTCCTTGACCGGTCCCCACACCACGCCCTTCGAGCCGGCGTAGGCGCAGCCGCGGATGGTCATCACGCCGGGGATCGACTTGATGTTCGACTTGACGTCGCACTCGGTCAGCGGACGGGCTTCGCCGTCGACTTCCTCGGTGCCGGCGTCGGACGCGACCGACAGGTGCTTCGCGCGGCGCTTGGCGAACTTGTCGGGATACTGGGCGAGGACTTCCTCGATCAGCTTCTCGTTGAACTCGCCGTCGTTTTCGTAGTCGAGGCTCATGAAACCCCCCTCTGGGTCATCCTCTAGAGGATCTGGAGCAGGCGCCCCACTGCCTGGGGCGGTTCGATCCGGGGGCGATGGCCTCCCGGGGAGGCCGGGTCGCGGAGCAAGGCCGCGACCCGGAGGACGATCACTCGGCGGCGCCGGCGGCGGCGGCCGCTTCCTTGGCCTGGAGCTCGGCGAGCGCCTGCTCCTCGGACTTCATGATGCCGAAGTCCATCAGCATCTCTTCGAGCTCTTCCATGGTGATCGGGGTCGGAATGACGCCCTTGCCCGAGTTGTTGTGGATCTTCTCGGCGAGAGAGCGGTATTCCTTGGCCTGCTGGCTGTCGGGCGCATACTGGATGACGGTCTGACGGCGCAGCTCGGCGTGCTGGACGATGTTGTCGCGCGGCACGAAGTGGATGAGCTTGCAGCCGAGCTTCTCCGCCAGAGCCTCGGCGAGCTCGAGCTCCTTGTCGGTCTTGCGCTCGTTGCAGATGAGGCCGCCCAGACGCACGCCGCCCGAGTGGGCGTACTTGAGGATGCCCTTGGCGATGTTGTTGGCCGCGTAGAGCGCCATCATCTCGCCGGACATGACGATGTAGATTTCCTGGGCCTTGTTCTCGCGGATCGGCATGGCGAAGCCGCCGCAGACCACGTCGCCGAGCACGTCGTAGGACACGTAGTCCACGTCGTCGTAGGCGCCGTTCTCTTCCAGGAAGTTGATGGCGGTGATGACGCCGCGACCGGCGCAGCCGACACCCGGCTCCGGACCACCGGACTCGGTGCACTTGATGCCCTTGTAGCCGATCTTCATGACGTCTTCGATCTCGAGGTCTTCGACCGAGCCGGCTTCCGCCGCGAGATGGAGGACGGTGTCCTGGAGCTTGGTGTTGAGGATCAGGCGGGTGGAGTCCGCCTTGGGATCGCAGCCGACGATCAGGATCTTCTGACCCATCTCGACCAGCGCCGCGAGGGTATTCTGGGAGGTGGTGGACTTGCCGATGCCACCTTTGCCGTAGAAGGCGATCTGCCGAAGCTTGGCCATGTTTTCGAACCCCTTCGAAAGTTTGGTCCGGCATCGGTGTGACCGATGCCTTCTTTCCGTTCGGCAGCCGTATCGCCGCCTCGCACCGAAGGAGATTTCAAGCTTCGTGCCAACTGCCCGGCAGCTTCCCGACAAACAATTATTTCTTTTGTTTTCAATACATTATTCGGGGGTGTCGGGTCCCGACGGGGCGTCCGACACGCTGTCGCGACCCCGACAAAGCCCGACAGACGATGTCGGCCTTCCACGTGTCGGGTCGACGCGACGACTTGCGGGATACGTGCAAATACGAGGGCCGGAGAGACGATCCCCGGCCTTCTCAGGTCGCTCGTCGTCGTGCGCTCAGATGATCCGGCGGAACAGAGCGTAGAGGGTGCCGGAGAGCAGGATCGCCGCCGGCAGGGTCGGCACCCAGGCCATCAGGAGATTGCGCAGGGTGGCGAGCTGCAGACCGGACTTGTTGGCGGCCATGGTGCCGGCGACGCCGGGCGA
>JAAYVT010000661.1 GCA_012517025.1 Phyllobacteriaceae bacterium
GAGGTTGCGAACCGCCCGGTCGGTCGGGTGGGAGCCGAGGGAGAATCGCGATGGACGCCGGTCCGCAAGTCAGCCCCGTCGCGACGGAGGGGGTGTCGACGGAGACGCGACCCTTCGGCCGCGTGGTCATCCACGCCGACGAGCTGAACCTGACCTTCGACACCGCCGACGGGCGGGTGCATGCCTTGAGCGACGTCGATCTGACGGTGCGCGAGGGCGAGTTCGTCTCCTTCATCGGCCCGTCGGGGTGCGGCAAGACCACGCTCTTGCGCGTCGTCGCCGATCTCGAGCAGGCGACCGGCGGGTCGATCACGGTCGGCGGGGTGTCGCCGGCCGACGCCCGCGCCGCCCGGCTCTACGGCTACGTCTTCCAGGCGGCGGCGCTGCTGCCCTGGCGCACCGTGCTCGCCAACGTGACGCTGCCGCTCGAAATCTTCGGCGTGCCGAAGGAAGAGCGGCTCGCACGCGCGCTGAGGAACCTCGAACTGGTCAACCTGAAGGGGTTCGAGAAGAAGTTCCCCTGGCAGCTCTCCGGCGGCATGCAGCAGCGCGCCTCGATCGCCCGCGCGCTCGCCTTCGACCCCAAGCTGATGCTGATGGACGAGCCCTTCGGCGCCCTCGACGAGATCGTCCGCGACAAGCTCAACGAGCAGCTGCTGAAACTGTGGGGGGAGACCGGCAAGACGGTGGTCTTCGTCACCCATTCGATCCCCGAGGCGGTGTTCCTGTCGACCAAGATCGTCGTCATGAGCCCGCGCCCCGGCCGCATCATCGACGTCATCGAGAGCGATCTGCCGCGCGAGCGTGGGCTCGAGATCCGCGAGACGCCGCGCTTCCTGGAGATCGCCCATCGGGTTCGCGAAGGTCTGCGGGCGGGGCATTCCTATGACGATTGACGCCGTGTCGCCCGCCCGCCCGAGCCTCCTCTCCCGCGCCGGCTCCGGTTCCGCCCTGCCGATCCTGACCGTGGTGATCGCGATCTTGGTGATCTGGTACGGCGCGGCGGTGGCGCTCAACGCCCCCTTCGCGGAGCGGACGCTGTCGGCCGGCGAGCGGCTCGGCTTTTCCGATCTGGTCGAGGCGACGCTGTCGCAGGACCGGCCGGTGCTGCCGGCGCCGCATCAGGTGCTGAGCGAGCTGAAGAAGACGGTGTTCGACATTCCCGTCACCTCCAAGCGCAGCTTGGTGATGCACGGTTGGGTGACGCTGTCCTCGACGCTGGTCGGCTTCCTGCTCGGCGCGGTGTTGGGGCTCTTGCTGGCGGTCGCCATCGTCCACGTGAAGAGCCTCGAGAAGAGCCTGATGTTCTGGATCGTGTCGTCGCAGACGGTACCGATCCTGGCGGTGGCGCCGATCATCATCGTGGTGCTCGGCGCGATCGGCATCACCGGCTTGGTGCCGAAGGCGATCATCTCGGCCTATCTCTGCTTCTTCCCGGTCACCATCGGCATGGTGAAGGGGCTGACCTCGCCCGACCGCCTCCACCTCGACCTGATGCGGACTTACGACGCCTCGGTGTCGGAGACCTTCTGGAAGCTCCGGGTGCCGGCCTCGGTGCCGTTCCTCTTCACCGCGCTCGAGGTGGCGATCGCCGCGAGCCTCGTCGGCGCGATCGTCGGCGAGTTGCCGACCGGCGCCCAGGCCGGTCTCGGCGCCCGCCTGCTCGCCGGCTCCTATTACGGCCAGACCATCCAGATCTGGGCGGCGCTGGTCGCCGCGGCGGTGCTCGCCGCCTCCGCCGTCGGCGTCGTCGGCCTCGTCGAGAAACTGGTGCTGAAGTCCATGGGAGGCCGTCGATGAGCCAGGACCCGACCGCCGCCGTCGCGACCCTTCCGCCCTCCGACGAGGCGGCGCGGCCGATGGCGACCGATCGCCTCGCCTCGATCGCCGTCGCCGGTCTCTGCCTGCTCGGCCTGTCGGCGCCGCTGACCTCGACGACGGTCGGCTGGAGCGCGGCCGGGATCTCCGGCCTCGCGGTGGTCGCGGCGCTGGTCGTCTCGGCGGTGCTGCGGCCGCTGGCGACGAACGGTGCCGCCGCGCTCGCCGCCGTCACGGTGACGGCGCTGCTGTTCTTCGGTCTGGTCACGGTCGTCCATCGCCCGGACGTCGCCGGCTTCGCCTCGCTCGGCTTCTTCCTGGTGCTCGGCGCGGCGTGGCTGTCGGCTTGGCTCGCGATCGAGACGCTCAGCTCCTACGTGCCGTCGCGACCGCTCCTCGGCCGCATCGCCGACGTGGCGGTGCCGACGATGTTCGGCGCCTTCCTGTTCGTGCTGTGGGAGGTGATCACCATCGGCTGCGGCGTGCCGATGGTGCTGTTGCCGGCGCCCTCGCAGATCGCGGTGCGCTTCGCCGCCTCGCTGCCGATCCTCGGCGAGGACTTCGTCCAGACGGTGCTGCGGGCGGTGATCCCGGGGTGGCTGATCGGCTCGGCGGCGGGCTTCGTGGTGGCGCTGATCGCCGACCGCATTCCGTTCCTCGGGCGCGGTCTGATCCCGCTCGGCAACTTCGTCTCGGCGCTGCCGATGGTCGGCATCGCGCCGATCATGGTGATGTGGTTCGGCTTCGACTGGCAGTCGAAGGCGGCGGTGGTGGTGATCAATACCTTCTTCCCGATGCTGGTGAACACCGTCGCCGGTCTCGCCGCCTCCGGACGCATGGAGCGCGACCTGATGCGGTCGTGGAACGCGTCTTGGGCGCAGACCCTGGTGGCGTTGCGCCTGCCGGCGGCGATGCCGCACGTCTTCGGTGCGCTCAAGCTCAACTCGACCTTCGCCCTGATCGCCGCGATCGTCGCCGAGTATTTCGGCACGCCGATCGTCGGCATGGGCTTCCGCATCTCCACCGAGGTCGGGCGCATGGGGCTCGACATGGTGTGGGCGGAGATCGCGGTCGCCGCGATCACCGGGTCGACCTTCTACATGGTGCTCGCGCTGATCGAGAAGCGCGTCACCTTCTGGCATCCGTCGAACCGGGGGCGGTGAACCCCAGGCGGTGTATTCAAGAGGAGACTGTCGGATGTATCGGACGTTTCTCGCGGTGACCGCCCTGGCGGTCGGATTGGGCGCGGCCTCGGCGAAGGCCGAGGACAAGCTGACGCTGCAGCTGAAGTGGGTCACGCAGGGCCAGTTCGCCGGCTACTACGTCGCCAAGGACAAGGGCTTCTACAAGGACGCCGGCCTCGACGTCACCATCAAGCCCGGCGGCCCGGACATCGCTCCCCCGCAGATCATCGCCGGCGGCGGCGCCGACGTGATCATCGAATGGATGCCGGCCGCGCTCGCCGCCCGCGAGAAGGGCGTGCCGCTGGTCAACATCGCCCAGCCGTTCAAGCGCTCGGGCATGATGCTGACCTGCTCGAAGGACACCGGCATCAAGACGCCGGCCGACCTCAAGGGCAAGACGTTGGGCGTCTGGTTCTACGGCAACGAATATCCGTTCATGGCCTGGATGTCGAAGCTCGGCTACAAGACCGACGGGTCGCCCGAGGGCGTCAAGGTCATCAAGCAGGGCTTCAACGTCGATCCGATCCTGCAGAAGCAGGCGGCCTGCATCTCGACCATGACCTACAACGAATATTGGCAGGTGATCGACGCCGGCATCAAGGCCGACGACCTCGTCACCTTCAAATACGCCGATCAGGGCGTGGCGACGATGGAGGACGGTCTCTACACCACCGAAGCCAAGCTCGCCGATCCGAAGATGGTGGAGAAGCTCGCGAAGTTCGTGAAGGCCTCGATGAAGGGGTGGGAGTGGACCCGCGAGCATCCGAAGGAAGCCGCCGCGATCGTGCTCGAGAACGACGCCACCGGCGCTCAGACCGAGAAGCATCAGGTCCGCATGGTCGGCGAGATCAACAAGCTGACCGCCGGCTCGAACGGCGTGCTCGATCCGGCCGACTACGCCTCGACGGTGAAGACGCTGCTCACCGCCGGCGGCGAAGCCCCGGTCAGCACCAAGGAGCCGACCGTCGCCTGGACCCACGCCGTCACCGACGCCGCCGGCCTCAAGTGAAGTCACGCCCTCGACCTCGCCCGGCGCTCGCCGGGCGGGGACGCGACGGGTCGGCCGGGCTCCGGCCGACCGCTTCTCGACCTTCGTTCCGCGCCTCGGCGCGGGACGCCCCCGTCGGCACGCCGGGGCGCGTCGCCGGATCCCCTTCAGCCGTGCCTCTCATCGATTGCCGAGCCGTTCAGGAGCCGATCATGACCATCCTCATCCGTGGTGGAACCGTGGTGAACGCCGATCTCACCCAGCGCGCCGACGTGCTCGTCGACGGCGGGACGATCGTCGCGGTGGGTGAAAACCTCGAGGCGCCGCCGGGAGCCGAGATCGTCGACGCCGGCGGCTGCTACGTGATGCCGGGCGGCATCGATCCGCACACTCATCTCGACATGCCGTTCATGGGCACCTTCTCCGCCGACGACTTCGAGACCGGCACCAAGGCGGCGCTGGCCGGCGGCACGACGATGCTGATCGACTACTGCATCCCGAAGCCCGGCGGCTCGATGCTGACGGCCTATGAGGAGTGGAAGAAGAAGGTCGCCAAGGCGGTCTCCGACTACGGCCTGCATCTCACCATCACCTGGTGGAGCCA
>JAAYVT010000662.1 GCA_012517025.1 Phyllobacteriaceae bacterium
ATCTTGCCGCCGAAGATCGACAGCATCGGCGCCCCGCCGCCGCGATCGAGCTCGAGCACGTAGTCGCGGGTGGCGGTCTGCGCCGCCGAGGCGCCGTCGTCGTAGAGCGGACGCACCCCGGAATAGCTCCACACCACGTCGGCGGGGGTGAGCGGACGGCGGAAATAGGCCCCGACCGCCGCGCACAGATAAGAGATCTCCTCCTTCGACGCGCGCACCCGATCGAGATCGCCGTCGTAGTCGCGATCGGTGGTGCCGATCAGGGTGAAGTCGTCCTCGTAGGGGATGGTGAAGACGATCCGCCCGTCGCGGTTCTGGAAGATGAAGCAGCGGTCGTGCTCGTAGAGCCGGCGCACCACCACGTGCGAGCCTTGGACCAGACGCACCAGTCCCTTCGGCGGGCGCCCGGCCAGCCGGGAGGCGACCGAACCGGCCCACGGACCTGCGGCGTTGATCAGGACGCGGGCGCGGATCTCGCGGCAGACGCCGGTCGCCGGATCGACGGTCTCCACCGACCACACGCCGTCGCGCACGCAGATCGCGCGGGCTTCGGTGCGGGTCGCGATCTCGGCGCCGGCGGCCCGCGCCGCCTGGGCGTTGAGCACGACGAGGCGATTGTCCTCGACCCAGCAGTCGGAATATTCCCAGCCGTGCGCGATCTCCGGCTTCAGACCTTGGGCGAGCAGGCCCTTGCGCAGGTCGACCGTGGCGGTGCCCGGCAGCGCCTCGCGTCCGCCGAGATGGTCGTAGAGGAAGAGCCCGGTCCGCAGCATCCAACGTGGCCGCATGCCGGCGACGTGCGGCAGCACGAAGCGCATCGGCCGCACGATGTGCGGAGCGATCGACCACAGCACCTCGCGTTCGGCGAGCGCCTCGCGGACGAGACGGAACTCGTAGTGCTCGAGATAGCGCAAACCGCCGTGCAGCAGCTTGGTGGAGGCCGACGAGGTGGCGCCGCCGAGGTCGCCCTTCTCGCTGAGGTGGACGGTGAGGCCGCGCCCGGCGGCGTCGCGGGCGATGCCGCAGCCGTTGATGCCGCCGCCGACGATCGCGAGGTCGAAGATCTCAGCCATGACGCAGCTCCTCGACGACGGGGTGATCCGTGGTGGCGGTGTCCTTCGCCATGCGCGCGGCGAGCAGGCGCTCGGCGACTTCGACGAACCCGGCGCCGCCGTGTCCCTCCGCGACCCAGGCCGGCAACACCACGCTGCCGTCGGCGAAGTCGCGGATGTTGGCGACCCCGCAGGAGAGCGGGAAGAAGCCGAACATCGGCCCGTCGTTCGGGCTGTCGCCGACGAAGACGAAACGGTCCTTTTCGGCGTCGAGATCGCGACCGAAGACGTCGGCGGTGAAGCGCCGGGTCATCGACAGCTTGTCGTAGTCGCCGAACCAGCCGTTGACGTGGATCGACGACAGTTTCGCCACCGCTCCCGCCTCGGCGAAGATGGCGAGGACCCGATCGACCTGCGATCGCGGCAGCGGCTCGACGTCCTCGCAGACGTCGATGGCGAGATCGGCCTCGCGATAGAGCTGGTCGGAGGCGATGCCGGTGCCGGGGACCTCGGCGAGGATCCGTTCGCGCAGCGCGTCGAGGCGCAGGCGATTGCGTCGCCGCTCCTCGTCGGAGGCGAAGAAGCGCTGGATCATCTTCCGCTGGGCGCGGTCGTAGGTGAAGTAGAAGGCGCCGTTCTCCCCGACCACCCCGGCGACCGGCCAGAACCGGGCGATCATGTCGCACCAGCCGGCCGGGCGCCCGGTGATCGGGACGACGGCGAGGCCGGCCGCTTCCAACCGCTCGAGCGCGGCATAGGCGTCCGCCGGCAGACGGCCGTCGGAGGTCAGGGTGTCGTCGATGTCGGTGAAGACGACGCGGACGTCGGCGAGGGCGTCGAGCGGAAGGTCGGCGAGGGGGCGCATCAGCACTGCTCCGCGACGAAGTCTTCGAGGATGCCCATGCCGGCGGCGAGGTCGAGGAACGAAAACCGGTCGCGGATCTCCGGCGAATGGAGGAGCGCGTCGCGGTAGAGATCGCGGTCGATGCCGAGCTCGGCGGCGGTGGTCGCCCCACCGGCCGCCGCCAGATGCGTGGCGAGCCGGTCGGCCGGGATCGTCAGGGCGAGCAGCTCGTGCCGCAGATCCGGCCATTGCCGTTCCAATTCGGCGTTGAAGCGGTCGCAGGCGGCCGGGTCCATCGCCTTGGCGCGGGCGGCGGCGAGGATGGCGTCGACCGCGCTCGCCGGATAGCGGCGGCGGATGCCCGCCTCGTCGACCGGCACCGGGCGGACGCGCGGCGCCGTCGTCTC
>JAAYVT010000663.1 GCA_012517025.1 Phyllobacteriaceae bacterium
ACGGTCGCCGTCACGCGGACCGGCGTCGAAGTCCTGACGCTTCGTCGCGACGAAGCGTCGATGCTGGAAACGAGGGGGTGACCGGCCGCCGCGGAGTTCGCACGTCTTGCGAGCGGCGTGGAGGTCGACACGTCGTTCATCCTCGCCGCTCGATCGGTCGGTCGCCTTCCTCGAGACGCACGCCGGGGGAGCTGCGGGGAGCGATGCTGCTCGGTGAGGGGCGCAGGAGGGAAGGGTTCTGTGGCCTGCCGAGAGAATGCTGGGCGGCAGTGATGAGCGGAATGGTCCCGCCATTGGCTCCCCCGAGACCTTTCGACCTCTGCCGGGCGAGACACAGAGCGCACGGCACTCCTGTTCCTTCCATGAGCTGTTGCAGATTTTCCGATGCCCTCGACACCGATGTTCGGGTTTTTCGCTCCTCGGGTCGGCGGCCGAGGCGCTGTTCTTTCCGGGGCACAGCGTCTTTCGTTTCGGTGAATGCCGTCACGGTCACTTCGTCGACATCGATTGCCTCGATGATGTACGCCCCGCGATGCGTCGCGTTCGCATGGAAGGCATCATGGCTCGCATCCGCATCGACGACGTCTCCAAGCATTTTGGCCGGACCGTCGCTCTCGACGGCGTTTCCCTCGACCTGCCCTCCGGGTCGTTCACGGCGCTCCTCGGCGCGTCGGGTTGTGGCAAGACGACGCTTCTGCGGCTCGTCGCGGGGTTCGAAACGCCCACCTTCGGCACGATCCGCTTCGACGACGCAGTCGTCTGCGACGCCGCCACCGCGATCCCGCCGTAGAAGCGCCACGTCGGGGTGGTCTTCCAATCCTACGCCCTGTGGCCGCATCTCTCCGTCGCCGCCAACGTCGCCTTTCCGCTGGAGACGCGCGGCGTCGGCCGCGCCGAGATCCGTCGAAGGGTCGCCGACGTGCTCGCGCTCGCCGGGCTCGAGGACCTCGCCGACCGCTCGCCGGACGCGCTCTCCGGCGGTCAGCGCCAGAGGGTGGCCCTCGCGCGCTGCCTGGTCACCGAGGCCCGCGTGATCGTCTTCGACGAGCCGCTCGCCAATCTCGACGTCCATCTGCGCGCCGCGATGCTGGAGAGCTTCCGCGATCTCCATCGGCGGACCGGCGCGACCGTCGTCTACGTCACCCACGATCAGGGCGAGGCGCTGGCGCTCGCCGACCGCGTCGCGGTGCTCGACGCCGGCCGCATCGCGCAATTCGCGCCGCCGGAGACGCTCTATGCCTCGCCCGGCAATCGTCTCGTCGCCCAATTCGTCGGACGCGGCCGCCTCGTCGAGGCGATCGCGGAGCAGGCCGGTCGAGGCTGCATCGACGTCCGGCTCGCTGGTCATCGCGTCACGGCGCGCGGCGGCGACGTCGCGGCGGGTGCGGTGACGCTGCTGCTGCGCCCTCAGTCGTTGCGTTTCGTCGACGAGGGCCCCGCGGCCAGGGTGCTCGGACGGACCTATCTGGGTCATGCCCACGAGGTCGAGGTCGCTCTCGTGGACGGCGGAGCCTGCCTCTCGGTCGATGTCGCGCGCGACCCGCCGGCGGTCGGTTCGCAGGTGCGCCTCGCGGTCGACGACGCCTGGGTGGTTCCCGACGGCACCGCCTGACGCACCCCTCACCGCCAGGGCAGAATGCCGGCGGGCAAGCGTCGTCCGAGACGATCGACCGTGGCGAGCACCGCCAGGACGACGACGAGCGAGGTCACCGCCACCGCTGCCGCCTGGGGGGCGAGCCCGGCCTCCTCGAGCCCGAACAGCACGACGCCGATCGTTTCCCGGCCGCTCGACCACAGCAATGCCGACACCGTCAGTTCGTTGAAGGCGCTCATGAAGACGAGGAGCGCGCCGGCCGCGGCCGAGGGTGCGGTGAGCGGCGCGACGATCCGGACGAGGCGTCGCACCGGTCCGGCGCCGCAGGCGGCGCCGGCCTCCTCGAGGTCGCGCGGGAGGCTGGCGATGGCGGTGCCGACGGGCTTGGCGGCGAGCGCCAGGAACCGCATCACGTAGGCCGCGAAGAGGATCCAGATCGTGCCGTAGAGGCTGCCGACGAGCGGCAGCGGTTTCAGGAAGAGCAGAATGCAGGCGATGGCGACGACGATGCCGGGCACGGCATAGGGCAGATCGACGATCGCCCGTACCACCTCCGCCCGCCGACCGGGCACGCGTTCGACGATCCAGCCGAGCGGTACGGCCAGACCGGCGACGAAGAGTGCCGCGCCGGCGGAGAGCAGGAAGGAATTGACGAAGGCCCGCCCGGTCGCGGCCTGATGGAACAGCACTTCCGTGAAATTGCCGAGCGTCGCGGTCGAGGCGTCGAGGGGAACGCCGAAGGCCGGGACCAGGGCGGTCGACAGAAGCGCCGCAGCCGGCAGCAGAAGCGCCGCGACGGGAACCGTCCAAGCGGCGACGGCGGCCGGGATCCGCGCGCCGCCGAGTTCGAAACGCACGATCGGACCGCTGCGGACCTCGGTTCTGCGTCGCGGCAGCACGATCGCCACCCCGGCCGTGCCGATCAGGGCGACGATCGCGATCGCCACCGACAGCGTCGCCGCCTCGGGCAGGACGCTCGGGCCGAAACTCGAGATCTTCTGATAGATCAGCGTGGTCAGGGTCAGGTAGCCGACCGGCAGGCCGAGCAGAGCGGGGATGCCGAAGTTGCCGACGCCGGAAACGAAAGCGAGCACGAAGGCGGCGATGAGGTGCGACCGGATCAGAGGCACGACCACTCGGCGAAAGGCTCGCACCGGCGAGGCGCCAGCGGCCCGTGCCGCTTCGACCAGGTCTCTCGGCACCGAGATCAATCCGGCGCGCAGCGTCAGAAAGACGATCGGAGCATGCTGCACGCCATAGAGAAGGACGATGCCGTCGCGTCCGCGCATCGGATTGACCGTGCCGACCGGCGGCGCCAGGCCGAGCGCTCCGAGCAGCGCGCTCGACGGCCCGAAGAGATGGGCCCAGGCGAGCGCCGTCACCTGCGGCGCGATCATCAGGGGCAGCATCGACAGAAAGGCGATGACACGCCGGCCGGGCAGATCGGTGAGCGCGGTGGCGGCGAGCGGCGCACCGATCGCGAGCGAGACGATCGCGCCCCAGAAGGACGTGTCGAGGGTCGCCGCCGCGGCGCGCAGGGTCGCCGGCCGCATCAGGCGATCGGCGAAGGCGCCGAGATCGGGCACTCCGCCGGGGGCGAGGGCCACCAGGGCGAGCCTCAGCATCGGCACGACGGCGAGGCCCGTCACGGCCACGGCGACCGCCAGACCGATCGCCAGGGTCGTCGAAGGCCGGAACCGCGGTGCAGACCGCGGTCCCGGCCCCGTTTCGGCCGTCGCGTCGTGCGCCGTCACTCGCGTCACCGCCCCATCGCGTCGGAGAACGTCTGCTTGTCGCTCGCCTCCTCGCGCAGCGCCTGAGCGGCGTCGAACTTCATCACATGGATCGCGGAACGATCGGGATAGCCCGGCGGCAGGGCGACGCCGGCGCGCGCGGGAATGTAGCCCTGTTTCACTTCGAGGGCCTGACCTTCCGGCGACAGCAGGAAGTCGACGAAGGCGCGAGCCGCCTCGGGGTTCTTGGCGGTCTTCAGGATGGCGACCGGCTCGGTCACCGCCGAGACGCCCTCTTCGGGGAAGACGAAGTCGATCGGCGCGCCCTTGGCCTTCTCGCGGATCGCCATGAAGTCGACGATCATGCCGTAGAGCTTGTCGCCGCCGGCGACCCGTTTCAGCACGTCGCCGTTGCCGCCGGTCGCCATCGCGCCGTTGGCGCCGAGCGCCTTGAAGTAGTCCCAGCCGCCCTTCAGGTTCTCGGTGAGGGTGGCGGCGTGGATCAGCGCGGCGCCCGAAGCGAGCGGGCTCGGCATGGCGACGAGGCCCTTGGCCTCCGGCTTGGTCAGATCGAACCAGCTCTTCGGTGCGAACGGCGCCTTGGTGTTCCAGACGATGCCGGTGGTGATCAGCTTGGTCGAGAAATAGGTCCGATCGCGAT